>JAAHIA010000160.1 GCA_010671975.1 Leptolyngbya sp. SIO4C1
TCTCACCTCCACTGGGCACGAGGTGCCCAGTGGAGGTGAGGCGCATAGAAGCGTTTAGTCTGAGTTTTAACTAGCTGCTCAACCACGTCGGCTTTGTCGTTGAGCAATAGCAGTTTGAGGTAGCAGCCCCCCAAGTCTTTGGGCAGCGTTTTGTCATCAAAGGCAGACTGAACTATGTTGAGTGCGGCTGCAGGCTTTTGCTGCTTTAGTAAGCTCTTAGCTAGCCAATAGTAAATATCCTCTTGCAGCCCTAGTTCAGCCGCTCGGTTGAAAGATTTTTCGGCCTGGGCATAGCGCCCCTGGTCAAACTCATCCTGGCCCTGCAGTCGCCAAATCTCAGCCTCACTCACGGTCAGCGTCTGGTCAGGATCTCGCTTCAATCCCTGCTGCAGCTTGCGGATCGCCTGAGAGTATTTCTTTTGCTGAATCAGCTTTTGAACCTGATTTTCTAACTTTTGACCGGATGCCGTCATTTGAGACAGCTCCTGTCGTACGCTTTTTCGCTTACCCAAAATAACCCCCCGCCTAATCGCAACACCTGCTTGGACTCAAGCGTCTTGATTTTCAGGGTAGTTGATTTTACGTAAAGTTACTTAACTCTGTAACAGGCCTTTAAGGATGCCAGAACCTGCAGCAGCCGAGCGTGATTGAATACCTGTTAGTAAGCTCGTTGGGAAAAAGCTGCAATGCGTCTAGGAAAACGCTGGCTGCAGACCGGACTCGTGCTGTTGCTCAGCCTGTGCTTGCTCAGCTGTCGGTCGGTCACAGCCGAGGCAGGCGTGGTGCATCTAACGCTGTGGCAAGGGATTGGACCGCCGGCTAATCGAGAGGTCTTTCAAAAGCTGGTACAGCAGTTTAACGAAACGCACCCAGACATTCAGGTAGAGTCGCTCTACGCGGGGCAGCCCGATCAGCAAATTCCTAAAATTTTGACAGCAGTGGTTGGCAATGCCGCCCCAGACTTGCTCTGGTACGTCCCTAGCTTAACGGGTCAGCTGGTTGAGCTAGAAGCCATTCAGCCGCTGGATGGCTGGTTTGCCCAGTCGCCCTACCGCGACGCGCTCGACCCGGCACTGCTGGATACGATGCAGCTAGAGGGCCATCTTTGGTCAGTCCCCTTTGCCACCAATAACGCAGCCATCTTCTATCGGCCTAGCCTATTCACAGCAGCTGGCGTCACCGAACCGCCCAAAACCTGGGAGGCGCTGAAGCAAACGGCGCAGCAGCTGACTCGCGACATCAATGGCGATGGCCGCATTGACCAGCACGGCATTTTGCTATCGCTGGGCAAGGGCGAATGGACTGTCTTTACCTGGCTGCCCTTTGTCTATAGCGCCGGCGGGCATATCGTACAGAACGGCCAGCCAGACTTAGTTAATCAAGGCGCGATCGCGGCCCTGCAGCTCGGCGCTGACCTAGTTGCCCAAGGCGCAGCTCGGCTGTCTGCGCCTGAGCGCGGCTACGAAATTGACGATTTCATCGCCGGTAAGGTCGCCATGCAGATCACCGGCCCCTGGGTACTGCCGCAGCTGCGCGCCGCCAATATTGATTTTGGCGTCTTTCCTTTCCCAGTTGCCCAAGAACCCGCTGCCGTCTTGGGCGGCGAAAACTTCTTCGTCTGCCAAACCACGCCCACCAAAACCCAGGCTGCCTTCAAATTTCTCGACTATATCCTCAGCCCCGAGTTTCAAATCCCTTGGACGCTGCAGACCGGCTATATTCCAGTCAACCGCGCAGCGCGCAGCAGCGATCGCTATCAGGCCCTGCTCCATCAAAACCCTAGCCTATCTACCTTTCTCGACCAGATGCACTCAGCCCGCGCCCGTCCCATCATCGCCAGCTACAACATCCTGTCTGAAACCTTTGGCCAAGCTATCGAAGCCACCCTGCTCGGCCAAGACCCTCAGCAAGTCCTACAAGCCGCCCAGCAAAAACTAGCCCTCTTCTTCTGAGCCCTTTCCCCACCCGCTTCCACTTTTCTCGGATCCTGTCGTCTTCGCCCTGAATGTATAGTCAGGCTGCGGGCTCAGCCGCTGCCAGCTCAGCGCAGGAGGTAGCTACTTTGCTACAATGCCGAACTTAGCAAGCTCAAGTTAGGAAAATTGATTGACTTAACTTGACTCTGATTGAAAAATTATTGCTACTATGCTGCTACGAATTACTACGACTTGGCGACGCTGGATGACAAGTAGGCACAAACTTTGCTAGAAGAAGCCAGGCAAGCCAGTTTATCTATATAGTGCTCGTGGTTGCTCCCATGCTCTGTCATTCTTCTTGAGGTCTAAAGGTAGTCTGTGTCCATCCACAAATCTTCTAAAAAGTCGCAGGCAAACGCTGCGATCGCGCCCAATACTAAAAAAGTACCTCGTTGGATGGGCATTGGCATTGCGTTAGCCAGCGTTGCGACCATTTCGGCAACGGCCGGCGCAATTTTAGCCGTCACGCTAAACAGCAGCAGCACACCGCTTTTACAAAGTCAGCTATCCCCTGATGAAGCTGCCGTCTTCAATCAGGATGAGCCAATTTCTGCCGGCAGCAGCCTGCGACTGCCGCGCCTCACGCGCCCCGTCAACATTCTGGTACTGGGCATTAAGGTGCTTAGCTCAGACCTAGACAATCCGCCAGACGAAATGGCTGATTTGGGCTATCACGCCCTGGTCAACTCGTTTGATGGCCTCTCTGATACGATGCTGCTGCTGCGGTTCAACCCGCGCGACAATCAGCTGGCCGTCATGTCGATTCCGCGCGATACCCGCACCCTGGTAGCCGGTCGGCTCACTAAAATTAATGAAGCCAACTTAGACGGCGGCCCAGCGCTGACGGCTGAGGCCATCGGCGAGCTACTCGGCGGCGTTCCCATCGATCGCTATGTGCGCATCAACGTGCAGGGGGTTGAAAAGCTGATCGATGCGCTCGGCGGCGTTGAGGTCAATGTCCCTCAGGATATGAAATATCAAGATGACAGCCAGCACCTCTATATCAACTTGAAAGCCGGCGAGCAGACGCTAGACGGCGACCAGGCCATGCAGTTCTTGCGCTTTCGCTATGACGAGAATGGCGATATTGGCCGCGTGCAGCGACAGCAGATGCTGATGCGAGCCGTCGTCGAGCAGGCTTTGAACCCAGCGACGATTGCTCGGCTGCCTAAAATTTTGTCTGTGATTCAGTCGCATGTGGATACTAACTTAGCGGTTGAAGAGCTGGTAGCACTGGTGGGCTTTGCTGCGCAAACTAACCGCTCAAACGTACAGATGCTGATGCTGCCGGGCGAATTCAGCCTAGCGGGCGAATTTGATCGCAGCTACTGGCTGCCACACTATGCTCAGATTGATCAGATGGTCGAGCAGTATTTTGGCATTGGCTCAGCCCAGGTTGCAGAGGCAAGCAATCCGGCCTACCTGCGAGTCGCCATTCAAGACAGTACCGGCGATGAGCTAGCCGTTCAATCGCTGATTGATACGCTCTATGACGCCGGCTATCAAAATGTCTACGTAGACAGAGACCTTAACTACCCGATTGCCCAGACGCGCGTGGTGGCACAGCAAGGAGATAGAGTCAGCGCCGACTGGATTCAGCGACTGGTTGGCGTGGGTGAAGTTCGAGTCGAAAGTACCGGTAGCCTAGACTCAGATATTACGATTCAAGTAGGCGAAGACTGGGTTGCAGAACATGGTGCCGCGCTCTAAAAGTAGCTAAACGTGAATGATGTCAGACTCTAAAATCTACCAGCTAAAAGTTGCCATCATCGACAGTGAACCGCTGATTTGGCGTAGGGTGCTGGTACCGGCTGAGCTGACGTTAGAAGAGCTGCATCGCGTTTTGCAAGTGGCGATGGGCTGGCAAAACATTGCGACCTATCACTACCGGGTTGGCAAACGCCGCTCGGATATGGAGCCAGCGCTGCTAAAGATGCCGCTGAATGAAGTGGTACGCGACGATCTGACCACGTTTAGCTATCTCTACGACCCGCGCGACGGCTGGCTGCACAGCATTCATCTAGAGATGGTGCTGCCTGCCGACCCCAACGGCGTTTATCCCCACTGCGTCACCGGCGAAAAGGCCTGCCCGCCAGAAGGCTGTGGCGGTATTTGGGGCTACGACGAGCTGCTCGAACTGCTCGAAGACCCGCACAATCCTGAAAGCGCTGCGCGGCTAGAGGAGCTTGCACCGGAGTTTGAGCCGGGCGCGTTCGATGTTGATCTCGTCAACATGCAGCTGCACAACTGAGCAGACACCGGCCGGCCCTATCCTGGCGATCAGCAAAAGGTGCGGCAGCCGCTAGCCTCAAAGTGCAAAATTTCTTTACATTAAAGAAAGCTGTACTAATTTTTGCCAGATTTTCTTATGCTGCTCCAACCGACTCAGCGCACTAAGCTAGACGAATCCGACGATCTGATGTTCTACCAGTCGCCGCGCTTTGTTACCCACGTCGATGAAGGGTTCATTCAGCAGCTGATGGATCTCTATCGCGAGCGGCTGCAGCCGGGAATGCGCATATTTGACATGATGAGCAGCTGGGTTTCGCATCTGCCAGACGAGATGACGTTTGAGCATGTCGAAGGCCACGGCATGAATGAAGCAGAGCTGGCTCGCAATCCGCGCTTAGATCGCTACTTTGTGCAAAATCTCAATGAGCATCAGACGCTACCGCTTGCAGACGCTTCATTTGATGCGGTGCTCAATACGGTTTCGGTGCAGTATTTGCAGCATCCTGAGGCCGTCTTTGCCGAGATCTATCGCGTTCTCAAGCCGGGCGGCATCGCCATTGTTAGCTTCTCTAATCGGATGTTTTACCAAAAAGCGATCGCAGCCTGGCGCGACAATTCTGAGGCGGGTCGAGTTGAGCTGGTCAAACGCTACTTTGCCTCAGTGCCAGGCTTTAGCACGCCAGAGATAGTCGCTCACCAGTCAAGCGTTCCTCCCATTTTGCAGATGATGGGCCTGGGCGGCAGCGACCCGTTTTATGCCGTGATAGCTGAGCGCATGGAGCGGCTGGCTTAGGCGCTCCGGCAAAAAAGCAGCAAAAAAAGCGGAGCCGTAGCTCCGCTAAATCAAAGCAAGTAAGATCTTTTTTGAGCCCTAGCCGAGCGCTTCGGCCCCGCCAACCACCTCTAAAATCTCTTGGGTAATCGCGGCCTGGCGCGCTTTGTTGTAGACCAGCGTCAGCGACTTGGTGAGCTCCTTGGCGTTGTCGCTAGCGTTGTTCATCGCCGTCATCCGCGCCGCCAGTTCGCTTGCAGCCGCTTCCTGCAGGGCGCGCAAGATCTGGTTGTTTAGATAGAGCGGCAGCAGCGCATCTAAAATCTGCACCGGATCTTGCTCAAAAATCATATCCTGAGGCAGGGTCTTTACCTCGGAGGTTACCTTGTCGCGCTCTACCTGAAACTGACCGCCTCGGGTGGTGAGACGAAAAATTTCATCGTCCTGCGCTTCTAGGCCCTGACGGTCGAACGGCAGCAGCGTTTGCACCACCGGACGAGAGCTCACCAGCGAGATAAACTTGGTGTAGACTAGCTCAACTCGGTCAACCGACTCTGACAGAAACAGCGACAGCAGCTCGTCAGCAATCTTAGAGGCTTCGCCCGCTGTGGGAATCTGCTCTAAGCCAGTGTACTTGGCATCGATGGGCTGATTGCGTCGCTCAAAATACTGAACAGACTTACGGCCAACCAGCACATACTTGTAGCCAATACCGTCAGCTGTGAGCTCTTTGGCTCGCTCCTCAGCCCGTCGAATAACGTTGGAGTTGTAGCCGCCACACAGGCCCCGGTCTCCTGTGATCACTAGCAGAGCGACATTTTCGACTTCGCGCTGCTGCAAGAGCGGCAGGGTAACATCCTCAAACCGCAGCCGTGTCTGCAGGCCGTAAAAGACCTGAGCTAGCCGGTCTGCAAAGGGGCGAGTGGCCGTCACCTGCTGCTGGGCGCGACGGACCTTGGCCGCTGCTACCAGACGCATGGCCTCGGTAATTTTTCGCGTGTTTTTGACCGACTTAATGCGATCGCGAATAGCTTTTAAATTAGGCATCGTATTTTCTCCTGCTAGCGGCTCGCGAGGGAGCCGCTAATCTTGCCTCCTACGCAGCAGCAGCAAAGCTCTGCTTACACTCTTTGATGGCGCCTTCTAGCAGCGAAACTGCCTCATCCGTCAGCTTCTTTTCGCTGTTGATGATCTCGACAAATTCCTGCTTGCTGGTGTTGATGTAGCTGCACAGTTCAGAGCAGAACGGGGCCACCTTATCGGCTGGAATCTCATCCAAAAAGCCCTTAACCCCGGCATAGACCACGGCTACCTGCTCTGGCAGAGAACGCGGCGAGTACTGAGGCTGCTTGAGAATTTCGCGCAGGCGCTCACCGCGCGCTAGCTGCTGCTGCGTCGCCGGGTCGAGGTCAGAGGCAAACTGAGCGAAGGCCTGCAGTTCGTCAAACTGAGCTAGCTCTAGCTTCAGGGTGCCGGCTACCTTTTTGATTGCTTTGGTCTGCGCGGCTGAGCCCACCCGAGAAACGGAGATACCGGCGTTGATGGCCGGGCGTAGACCCGAGTTAAACAGGTCAGAAGACAGGAAGATCTGACCGTCAGTAATCGAAATGACGTTGGTTGGAATGTAGGCCGAGACGTCACCGGCTTGGGTCTCAATAATCGGCAGCGCGGTCATACTGCCTTCACCCAGCTCGGGGCTGAGCTTAGCCGCACGCTCTAGCAGGCGAGAGTGCAGATAGAAGACATCGCCAGGGTAGGCTTCGCGGCCGGGCGGACGACGCAGCAGCAGTGACATCTGACGGTAGGCCTGAGCCTGCTTGGTCAAATCGTCGTAGATGACTAGCGTCGCTTTGCCCTGGTACATGAAGTACTCGGCTAGCGCTGCACCGGTGTAAGGGGCCAGATACTGCAGCGGCGCTGGATCGTTGGCATTAGCCGCTACCACGATGGTGTAGTCTAGCGCGCCGCGCTCTTCTAGCACGCTGACAACCTGCGCGACAGAAGAGGCTTTTTGGCCAATCGCTACGTAGACGCAGACCACGTCTTCACTCTTCTGGTTGAGGATGGTGTCGATTGCGATCGCGGTCTTACCGGTCTGACGGTCGCCAATGATCAGCTCGCGCTGGCCGCGACCAATCGGAATCATCGCGTCAATCGCCGTGATGCCCGTCTGCAGGGGCTCATAGACCGACTTACGAGCAATAATGCCGGGCGCAGCCGCCTCAATCAGGCGGGTTTCTGAGGTGTTGATGTCACCCTTACCGTCAATCGGTCGCGCCAGTGAATCGACAACACGGCCTAGCATCGCATCGCCTACCGGCACAGAGGCAATTTGACCGGTAGATTTGACTGAGCTGCCTTCTTGAATGTCGCGACCATCGCCCATCAAGACTGCGCCTACGTTGTCTTCTTCGAGGTTGAGGGCAATGCCGACCGTGCCATCTTCAAACTCTAGAAGCTCGTTGGCCATTGCCTTCTCAAGGCCGTAGATGCGGGCGATACCGTCGCCAATCTGGAGCACCGTTCCTACGTTAGAAACTTTGACTTCCTGATCGTATTGCTCAATCTGCTGGCGAATAATGCTGCTAATTTCGTCGGGTCTAATGCTTACCATGGGAGTTGCTCACTAAACGCAGATATCAACAAAAAACTTGGGAAAATAAACTGAACCAGCCCTACCGGGCAGTGGCACTGCTTAGCTGCAGCCCAATGCGGCGCAGCTGACCGCGCAGACTCGCATCGACAATCTGCGAGCCCACCTTAATAATGACGCCGCCTAGCAGATCGGGGTCGATAGACGTATTCAGCTCCACCTGGCGCGCGCTGGTCATGCTGAGAACCTTCTGCCGCACGGTTTCTTTCTGCTCATCAGACAGTTCCACAGCTGAGGTGACCTCGGCGAGCACGGTCTGATTCAGCTCTCGCACCAGCGCCTGGAACTGCTTTAGGATAGGCTTGAGCAGAGCGATTCGTCCTCGATCGACCAGCAGCAGCAGAAAGTTGACCAGATACTGATTGGCATCTCCCATAACCTGCTTTAGAACCGCTTTCTTAGCGGGGGCTTCAACCACCGGGCTGGCCAAAAACTGAGTGAGCTCATCTGATTCGTCCATCAGCGCTAGCAGATCGATGACTGACTGGTTGAGCGCCTCTAGCTGGTCGCTATCGCGGCCCAAAGAAAGCAGTGCTTGAGCATAGGGCTCAGCGATTTCAGCGGTTAAAATCCCTGAACTCATGAGTTACCTCCTAACAGTGCAATACTTCTGTCCACCAGCCGCTTTTGAATATCGTCATTTAGCGCTTCAGGCAGCCTTGCCTCGACGCGATCCATCGCCATGGCGGCCACGCGCTGGCGCAGCTCTCTGAGTACGCGCTCCTGCTGAGACTCTAAATCTTGCTGAGCTGAGGCTTTTAGCCGTTCAACGTCTTTTTCAGACTGAGCCAAAATCGCTGCTTTGGCCCTTTCAGCGTTCTCGCGCGCTTCAGCTTTAATGCGCTCTGCTTCTTGCTGAGCTCGCTCTAGATTTTTCTGCTGCTCCGACAGCGCAGCGGCGGCCTTTTGCTGACGGTCCTCAGCTTCTCGAATAGAGGCTTCAATAGTCGCGCGTCGCTCAGCCAGGGTCTGCCCCAAAAACTTACTACCGAAGTAGATGAGCACACCAATAATAATGACTAGGTTAATTAAGTTGGTCTCCAGAATATCGAAGTTGAGGCCAAAGCCACCTTCTTCTGAAGCCAGCAACCAGAGGGGTTTCGTAAATTCCATTTCAAACTGCGCCTGCTGACCGACAAAAATAAATTGAGGCTGTTCCTATCGGCTTCAGGCGTGATCACCGTGATTACAGTGAGAAGCCGACATTCCCCAAGCTAGGCTGCTGCACCCAGCAGCTTATCTAAAATTTGCTGACTTAAGTCGTCAACCTGCTGCTCTAGCGTTGATAGTGCCGCCTGCTTTTGTTCGTCGAGCTCGCGCTGCACCGCCTCGCGCTTCGACTGGGCCTCTTGCTGAGCAGCAGCGACGCTTTGAGCCGCTATCTTCTGCGCCTCCGCCTGCGCCTCCTCAATCACGGTGCGAGCCTGCCGCCGCGTGTCAGCCAGCGACTGCTCGTAGTCTTGAGCCAGCTTTTCAGCCTTGGCCAGCCGCTCTTGAGCCTCTGCTTTGGTCGACCGAATGTAGCTGTCACGCTCGTCAATCGCTCTGCCCAGCGGCTTGTAGAAGACCGCATTTAAGATAATTGCTAAAACGACAAACTGCACTGCCATCAGCGGCAGCGTCGCATCAATGTCAAATAGACCGCCACCCGCTTCTTCAGCAGCAGCTTCAATTGCTAGTAGCGTTAACCCACCAATCATCATCGCCCTTTATCTCTCGCCCCCACTGGGGATAGCGTCAACCGAAAATGCCTTTGCCCGCGATCTCATGCCGGCGCACCTGTCCGGCACACCTGTCCGGCGCATCTGTACAGGGCAGTCACTGCCCTGTACAAGTGGCTTAGCCCTATGCGAACGGGTTGGCAAACAGCAGCACCAGTGCAACCACCAGACCGTAGATGGTCAGCGCTTCCATAAATGCCAAGCTGAGCAGCAGGGTACCGCGAATCTTGCCTTCTGCTTCAGGCTGACGAGCAATCCCTTCTACAGCCTGACCGGCCGCATTACCTTGACCGATACCAGGGCCAATAGCAGCTAGACCAACCGCAAAAGCAGCAGCCAATACAGAAGCACCAGCGATAATTGGATCCATGATGTTCTTCCTTACCTTTTGATAAACAGATGTGAACAAACTTAAGCGAATCGCCTAGTATGACCGAGGGTCGAACCCCCTCCAAAAAAGCGGAGTGCAGCTCCGCTCATGCAGGATATGACCCAGTGTCAAATCCCATCTGGATAGCCCAGCAGGCTACCCATGCTCGTGATCACCGTGCCGCCTACATCGGTGAAGCGATGGAGGGGCACGGTGA
>JAAHIA010000161.1 GCA_010671975.1 Leptolyngbya sp. SIO4C1
TGCAGCAGGGTGTAGTTAGTCGCCATGCTGCTGGGTACCTTTACCTTGTCGGCGACGCTGCTGCTCGTCAATCAGCTGGTCTGGTTTGCGGTAGCTGCTGCCGGGCTCGCTGCGGTTTCAGGGATTGCTCTGATTCGCCTGATGATGCGAATTAGCCGAGCTGAGCGGATGCCGTAATTCTGTCTTGGGGTACCATGCCAGCAGAGTCTTTGCAACGGTTGTTTTCAGGACTGACCGATCCGGGTCTGCTTCGGGCAAACAATCAAGATGCTTACTACACCGATCCAGCCGGTCGCTTCTTTATTGTGGCAGATGGCATGGGCGGTCACGCGGGGGGGCAAGAGGCAAGCCGGCTGGCGACGGTAACGATTCAAGCGCGTTTAGAAGCTGGCTGGCACACCGATATCGCCTCGCCTCAGCTGCTAGAGCAGGCGTTTTTAGCGGCCAACGAAGCCATTCTCAAAGACCAGCATCGGCATCCTGAACGCGCCGATATGGGCACCACGGCGGTGGTGCTGGCTTTTCGAGGCGCAGACAGTCAGCCCTGGTGTGCCCACGTGGGCGATTCTCGACTCTATCAGCTGCACGGACCGCAGCTGGCGCAGGTGACTGAAGACCATACCTGGGTCGCTCGGGCTATTCGAGAAGGCGAGCTCACCGAGTCGCAGTCTAGGCATCATCCCTGGCGGCACGTGCTATCGCAGTGCTTGGGCCGCGAAGATCTGCTGCAGGTCGATATTCAGGCTTTACAGGTGGCACCGGGCGATCGGCTGCTGCTGTGCAGCGACGGTTTGACCGAAGAGCTGCCCGATCGGCTGATTGCCTCGCATCTGAAGTCGATGCGCGTCTGTCAAACGGCGGCAGAGTCGCTAGTAGATGCCGCTAAAGAGCGCGGTGGCCGCGACAATATTACGGTGGTGGTAGTGGCCATCTAAGCCAAACTTGGATGGCGGCTGCAGTGACACAGAAGCCTTTCTTTAGTCAGAAGTCCGAGTTGGCAATGTGCGATATAACCATCATGGGGCGACTGCTGATACGCTGTCAGGAGAGATTGACGGCTGCTGGCCCCGATCTGCTTTTAATCATTAGGCGATATAGCGATAGGCATTATGTTTAAGCGTGCGCTCATTTGTACAGATTTTGAAGACGGCCTGCAGCGCCTGGTGCATTTCGTACCGAGCTTGGCTGCTAGTGGACTTGAGCAGATTACTTTTTTTCATAACGTATCGCTGTTAGCCGACCGAGAGATTCCGCGCGTGGATACTGAGCAGATAGAGGCTGCTCGCGAACAGCTCTCAGCCGCGCAGCAGTCTGTTCCTGACGGGGTAGTGGTAGAGATCGAAGTGCAATCCGGCAAGGCTGCTGACAATATCATTAAGGTCGCTAAGTCGAGCGGCGCCGATATTCTTTTTCTCGGCATGCCCACGCGCTCCATTCTCAATGAGAAACTCTTTGGCAGCACGACGCTGGGCATTGCGAAGCAGGTCGATCTGCCGCTGATGATTCTGCGCCCTCAGCTGATTGCAACCTATCGCGAGCAGGAGCTGGCGCTGCGGACGCAGCACCTGTTTCAATATTTTCTCCTGCCGTATGACGGCAGCGAAAGTGCCAAACAGCTGATCCAGCAGGTCAAAGAGCGGGCAGCGGCGATCGCCGACTGTGAGCTAGAGCAGTGCCTGCTGTGCTGGGTGATCGACGACAGCAGCCGTCGCGAGCTGCAGGTACCTGACCCGGTGGGCCATGCTGAGGCAGAGCTAGAGTCGGTCAGAGATGAGCTAGAGTCGGTCGGGCTGAAGGTGTCGCTTGAGGTGCGCCAGGGCAATCCGCTAGAGGAAATTTTAAAGTCTGCCGAGGTGAACGACATCACCGCGATCGCAGTCCGCTCTGGCTCTAGCAGCTTCATCGCTCGCCTCTCCGTTCCTAGCTTTACCAGCGCTCTTTTGCGCAGCAGCTGGCACCCAATTGTGCGCTTTCCCAGCGAGCACAGCTAAAACTCCAGTGATAAGTCGCCGCCGGGATGAGACTCTGAATACATAGATTCAAAGTTCATCAGAATTTTGGTCTTAAGGTTTTGATTGAGTTCGCGCTTGAGCAGGTCTTTGCTGGCCTGAGCCGGGCCTACTGAGGGCGTGGTTCGACCCAGCGTGACCCATTCCTTTAGCAGCTTACGCTGGGCCGGCGCAATATTGAGCTGTCGCACCAGCTCGCAGCCGTGCGGTGATTCTTTGGCAAAAAATAAGAGGCGATAGCTGCCCGCCTCTGCTAGCTGCCAGGTGAGCTGCTGCTGCTGCTGCTGTTTCAAATCTAGGTAGCAGGGCAGCCAGCGCGCGCCCATAGCACCGCCATAGAGCGCCGTCAGCCAGAGAATCATTGGGTGCGGCGACATGGTGCAGATAAAGTTGTTGTAGCGCGTATTGGTGGCGCGCTGCTGAATTTGGGCTTTAGGCAGCATCACCCAGAGCGTCAGCAGCTTTTCATGGCTGGCAGTAATAATATGCGGAAAGACAATTTCGGCAATCGGCTTATTCTGCGGCCACAGCTGCAGCCGACAGAGCCGATCTTCGGCCGAGTCGGTAGTAACCTCTGACGGGCGAGCTCTTTTGGTCAGCGGCAGCTTGGAAAGCGTTGTGCTGATTCGCTGAGAGACCTGAAAGCCGGTGCCAAAGCGGCTGTCTAGCGGCTTCAGCTCGTCTATGATCTGGCCGACCGTCTGCGGTCGGGCTTCTCGCGCTTTTTGCAGACAGCTTTGAATCAGATCTTCTAGCAGCTTGGGGACATTTTCCGTATTGTCGAGCTTAGACAGCGGCAGCGGCGGATATTCGTGGTGCGCTTTGTACCAGCCGCCAAACGTATTGGTTTCTGGCCGAACCGGCAGATAGCCGGACAGCATCTGGTACATGACCACGCCCAGGCTATAGATATCAGAGCGAATATCTAGCTCGCGGCCTTCCATTTGCTCGGGGGAGGCGTAGGCCAGGGTGCCCATGAAGCTGCTGGTTTGATCGAGCTCTGACTGCATCAGCTTAGCAATGCCAAAGTCGAGCAGCTTGACCAGCTCTCCTAGCGTGGGATCTAGGGTGACGAGGATATTGCTGGGCTTGATATCGCGGTGAATGATGGGCACCACTTTATTTTTCAGCACGATACCGTTGTGGGCTGCCTGCAGCCCTAAGCAAATCTGTCGCACCAGCCCCAGAAATCGAGGAACTGGCAGCGGCTGCGGCTGAATCGCGCGACCCAGGCTTTCCCCTTCTAAATATTCCATCACGTAGAAGGGGGTTTCATCTTCAGTCACGCCGTAGTCGGTGACGCGCACCACGTGAATGCTCTTTTGCCCGAGCAGCGCGCAGGTCATGGCCTCTCTTAGAAAGCGCTCGCGCATCTTCTGATTGAGCAGCGCGTGAGAGAGAAACTTAACTGCGACCGGGACGCCTCCCAAGAGCAAATCTTCAGCCAAATAGACTCTGCCCATCGAGCCCTGCCCGATAGTGTCCATAATTTTGTATCGCTTAGCGAGCTGACGGCCGAAGTTAGAATCTGTCATTCTAAGAAACTGGTCACTTTTTAAGCGCGCGATCGCAGCGGCTATTCAGACATCACTGGGCTGGCCTACTGCTCTTTTTCAGCTGATCCACCAGCTTTCAGCACAGTCTTTTGAACTGCTCAGTACAGTTCTGCTGTCTCCAGGGTAGCTTTAAGCTGGGGCGGCGCCTACCGGACGCTCTCCAGTATGCCCAACTTCGCTGGCTCGGCGCTCGCCTCAGGCTAGTCGCTGCGGCGCTCAACCACGGCTTCCATCGTACTGGTGAGGTAGTGCCCAGCCATGATGCTGCTAGAAAAGTGATACTTACAGTCGCTCAAGCGGTAGAGCGTCTCAAAGCCGGTACGGCGCTGCCGATCGCCTAGCACCCAGTAGCGCTGCACGATTGAGTCGGGGGCAATCCAGCCTTCGCCCTCAACTCGGCCTAAAACGCTGTGCTGCAGCACAAAGGTATACTGCCGATCGCTGGCAGTGAGCCGACCCTTATATTGCAGAGACACATCGTCTAGCTCACTGTCTGGAAACATCAGCTTATTGACCATCGTGAACCAATAGTCTCGATTCCAGGCCACCAGGATTTTGCCTTTGACGGGCATTGGTCGAGCATCGCGCTCTAACCAATTTCCCTGTAAGGTCCACCGTCCAGGCTCAATCAAAAAACTGTGGGTCACAGCGCTCGTCTCCGACCGGCTCCAGCCTATACTTCCCTATACAGCATAGGGGGAAACGTCGGTAATGGGTGACACCCAGCGCCAGATTTAATTGCTGTCTGCCCCGGTCGCCGGCAGGCTAATTTCGCCCAGCAGACAGGCGCGCGCCGCCCCGGTCGCGGTGGGCAGATTGCCAGGCAGCTGATGCCAGCGCCAAAAGCCTAAGATGGCAAAGGCGATCGCTTCTTTATAGTCGGCGCTGAGGCCAGCGTCATCGGTGGTAGTAACGCTAACTTCGGGCAGCCGCGATCGCAGCCGGTTTAGTAGGTAAGGGTTATGGCTACCGCCGCCGCCAACTAGGACTTCGTCTGGCAGCTGCGGTAAAAACCGGCGATAGCTCTGCTCAATCGAGGCCGCTGTGAAGTCGCTGAGCGTGGCAATAAAGTCGGCCTGGCTGAGCGCCTGCGCGCGCGCCTGCTGCCAGCACTGCTGGGCATAGTCAGCCCCAAACAGCTCGCGGCCGGTAGATTTAGGGGGCGGCAGCTGAAAGAAGGGATGCGCCAGCCACTGCTCGACTAGCGCCGTACAGACTTTGCCCTGTGCTGCCCAGCGACCGTTCGCGTCGTAGCGCTGCTGACCTTGAGTAAATTCGCTCACGGCCCAGTCAATCAGCACGTTGCCCGGCCCGGTATCCCAGCCCTGCGCACGCTCGGGCAGCTGGTCGGTTCGCTCCCAGGCTGGCAAATAGGCCACGTTGCCAATGCCGCCAATGTTTTGCACACAGCGATGGCGCTGCGGGTGGCTGAGCAAGCAGGCATCCACCGGTGGTACCAGCGGTGCCCCCTGCCCCCCCAGCGCCATGTCGGCCGCCCGAAAGTTGCTGATGGTGGGCAGCCCCGTTTGCTCGGCAATCAGCGCGCCGCGCCCCAGCTGCAGCGTATACCCCAGCTGAGCGGGCATCGGCGGTCGGTGGTAGACCGTCTGACCATGAGAGGCCACCAGCGTCGGACGCGGCCCGGCCAGCGACTGCGCCGCCTCGGCAAAGACCCGGGCGATCGCGTCGTCTAGGCGTGCCAGCTGCGCTAGCGAGAGCGGCTGACCAGCGCAGACTGAGAGAATCTGCGATCGCAGCGGCTGCGGATAGGGATAGGTTTGCGCCGCTAGCAGCTCGACCTCAATCGCGTAGCCCTGCCCGCTCACCTCGACCAGCGCGGCATCAATGCCATCGACTGAGGTGCCGCTCATTAACCCCACAATTTTCATGTGATGCCTCGCCATGCTGTCTGTTTGCTTAAGTTCTTAAGTTCTAAGGAGCCCACCGCCTGATGAATGATCTAGTCAGCCTGAGTTGGCCTACATCGGCAGCTTATCGATGCCCTTATTCGCGCCAACCAGCACCATCAGCGAACCGGCTCGCAGCCGCGTCACTGGGCTGGGATTGATTTCAAACTTGTCTGCCTCATTCTCTTTGCTGATGGCCATCAGCGTCAGCCCGTAGTGATTGCGCAGGTCAAGTTCGACAATGGTTTTGCCTTCAAAAGCCTCGGGTACGACCACCTCTACGATGCTGTGGTCCGGATCGAGCTCAAAGCGATCCAAAATGCCGGGACGGGTGAGCGATCGCGCCAGCTCGCAGCCCATCTCATGCTCTGGAAACACCACATGGTCGGCTCCGACCCGCTCTAGCAGCTTGCCGTGCACCTTAGAAGACGCTTTGGCAACCACGTTGGGTACGCCCGCTTCTTTCACATTCAGCGTGGTGATGATGCTCTCTTGAATGTAGTTGCCAATCGCCACAATTACCGTATCGAAGTCGGGAATACCGGCCTCTTCTAGCGCTGAGGGCTGGGTCGAATCGAGCTGCACCGCGTGAGCTGCAATCTGATCGGTAAGCACCTGCGCCACTCGGCTTTCGTCTGAGTCGATGCCTAGCACCTCGTAGCCCATGCGATGCAGCGTCATACAAACAGCTCGGCCAAATCTGCCCAGGCCAATGACGGCAAACTGACGATTGGTGGTGCGCAGATTGCGAAAAAATTTGAGTGAAGACAAATTCACAGTTTGCTAACCTACCCTCACGATTGCTGGGTTGGTCATGCGCTTTTCTGAGGCTACAGCCTGCATAGTATCGCTCAAGATATAGTCTGTCCAAGACCTTATTTTAGGTGGTTTACGCCCTGGTCTACACCGTTCTAATAATCGATACGCAATCAATTTCTTTCTTTGCTAGGCTAGCTTAATGGTCTTGGGATGGAGATAGACGTGAATATTCAACTTGGGCGAGGCAAAACGGCTCGCAGAGCCTACGGCATTGATGAAATTGCTTTAGTTCCAGGACCGCGCACCCTAGATCCAGAGCTGGCTGATACCCGCTGGCAGATTGGCGGCATCGAGCGAGAAATTCCCATTATTGCTAGCGCAATGGATGGCGTTATCGACGTGGCTATGGCTGTGGAGCTATCAAAGCTAGGGGCGCTAGGCGTTTTAAATTTAGAAGGCATTCAAACTCGCTACGCCGATCCCAATCCGACTTTAGACCGGATTGCTTCGGTAGGTAAAGATGAGTTTGTCCCGCTGATGCAGGAGATCTATGCTCAGCCGATACAGCCATCGCTGATTCGTCAGCGCATTCAAGAGATCAAAGCCCAAGGCGGTATTGCTGCCGTTAGTCTGACGCCGGCCGGGGCTATCAAGTTTGGGACGGCCGTGGCTGAAGCTGCAGCAGATTTGCTGTTTATTCAGGCGACGGTCGTGTCGACTGCCCACCTGTCGCCGGCTGAGGCAGCGCCGCTCGATTTGGCTCAGTTCTGCAGCGACATGCCCATGCCGGTCGTGCTGGGCAACTGCGTAACTTACGACGTCACGCTTAACTTGATGAAAGCGGGCGCTGCTGGAGTGCTGGTTGGCATTGGACCGGGCGCTGCCTGCACTTCGCGGGGCGTGCTTGGAGTGGGTATTCCTCAGGCAACAGCGGTAGCTGACTGTGCCGCTGCCCGTGATGACTACTATCAGGAGACAGGACGCTACGTGCCAGTTGTGGCCGACGGGGGGCTGGTGACCGGTGGCGACATCTGTAAATGCATTGCCTCGGGCGCTGATGGCGTAATGATTGGATCGCCCTTCGCGCGAGCGGCTGAAGCCCCCGGTCGGGGCTATCACTGGGGTATGGCGACGCCTAGCCCGGTACTGCCGCGCGGCACGCGCATTAAAGTTGGTAAGACCGGTACCCTGACGCAAATTTTGCGCGGGCCGGCGCAGCTCGATGATGGTACGCACAATCTGCTGGGCGCGCTCAAAACCAGCATGGGTACGCTTGGGGCTAAAGACCTCAAAGCCATGCAGCAGGTTGAGGTGGTGATTGCGCCTTCGCTGCTGACCGAAGGTAAGGTTTATCAAAAAGCGCAGCAGCTAGGGATGGGAAAATAGCGCCGCTATGAGCGATCTTTAAATCTTGTCTTGTAGAATAATGAATTAGGTGCCAAAACCGAAAGCGTCCCCTACAATGAGAAATATAGCGGAGACGGAAGTTTCCGTTCACTCCTCACACCACACTCCGCCTAAACTTTTTGTTTGGGCGGTTCCTCACTTTAAAGGCCATTAAAGGCCATTAAAGGCCATTAAAGGCCCCCTTCAAGCTGCTGTTTAAAGCTGCTAACAGCTGGCTATCTCAGCTGCCGAAAAGGTGGTTTCGCCACAGTCTGCCCTAGTTGCATGCCTTAGTTCTATAGTAATCAAATGGACTTGTGGCGATCGCAATTTTAATATTTCATCGCCATTTCACTGAGCTAGCTGCAGCGCTAGCAGAGACTATAGACCCGTTGAACCTAGTGCCGCCCGAAAAATTATTATTGACAGCCCGCTGGCTCAAAAATTCGAAAGTTTGAATCGCTGCCTTTAAGCGGTATGCTTAGATTTAGGATTCTGGCCGTTTGCCACAAGATTGGCTATGGTAAGGGTCTGGTCCCTAAGGAAAGGCAAGGAATTGTAGGCATGTCAGCCGCACAAGTCACAGATTCGACATTTAAGCAAGAAGTTTTAGAGAGCGAGCTGCCAGTACTCGTAGACTTTTGGGCACCCTGGTGTGGCCCTTGTCGGATGGTTGCTCCCGTCGTGGATGAAATCGCCGAGCAGTATGACGGTCAGGTCAAAGTGGTTAAGGTCAACACCGACGATAACCCCAGCGTGGCCAGCCAGTACGGTATTCGCAGTATTCCGACGCTGATGATTTTCAAAGGCGGACAGCGGGTTGATATGGTCGTAGGGGCCGTGCCTAAAACGACGCTAGCCAACACTCTTGAAAAGTATATCTAGGCTAGCCGGCCTTCAATAGCGCTAGATTAGGCGCAGAATTTGTCAGTTAAATGCCTTGGCCTGACAGTTGGCTAAGGCATTTTGCTGGTAGCGATCGCGCTTCAGCCAAACCGCAATCAAACAGCTGCGGTGACTGAACAAATGTCGATAGAATAGGGTTCCGCTTAAAGACGTTTCACATCCCCTTTCTATGGTCGTTTCTAGTTCTAAAACACCGGCTCATCTTCAAGCAGAGATGGCCGACATCATTTCTCAGCTGCCGGCAATGGCCCATGGGAAACTGATTCAGCAGATTTTAGAAACCGTGGTGAGGATGATTGGTCGCGAGGCCGATCGGCTGGACTGGAAAATTTTGAACTATGCGCTGCTGGATCTAGAGCAGGGCTTTCAAAAGTTTTATCCCCATCGTCACGTGCGCAAAGTGACGATTTTTGGCTCTGCTAGAACTCCAGCAACGCAGCCTGACTACCAGCTGGCCAGCGATTTTGCCAAGCGGGCAGTGCAGAAAGGATTTATGGTGATGACCGGGGCCGGCGGCGGCATCATGCAGGCCGGCAATGAGGGCGCTGGCCCAGACTGTTCGTTCGGGCTAAATATTCAGCTGCCGTTTGAGCAGGGGGCCAACCCGGTGATGGACGGCGATGAAAAGCTGATCAATTTCAAATACTTTTTCACTCGCAAGCTGTTTTTCTTGCGAGAAAGCGATGCGCTAGCGCTGTTTCCCGGCGGGTTTGGCACCCAGGACGAGGCGTTTGAATCGCTGACGCTGGTGCAGACGGGCAAAGCCAGCCCCATGCCGATTGTGCTGCTCGACCATCCCGGTGGCGACTACTGGAAAGGCTGGGATGGCTATATTCACGACTATTTGTTAGAGCGTCACCTGATTAGCGCCGACGATCCGAGCCTTTACACCATCACAACCGATTTAGAGGAAGCTTGGGCCGCGATCGCTAGCTTCTATCGCGTCTATCACTCAATTCGCTACGTGGGCGAGCGGCTGGTCATTCGGCTCAACTGTCCGCTGATGGCAGGGGCGCTAGAGCAGCTAAACACTGACTTTGCTGACCTGCTCAGCCAGGGCAAAATCGAGACAACAGCGGCGCTGCCCGAAGAAAAGGGCGATGAGACCGCAGCGCTGCCGCGACTGGTGCTGCACTTCAACCACCGCGACTTTGGCCGACTGCATCAGCTGATTGCGACCATTAATCAGCTCGGTATTCCCGTCCCAGAGCGCGAGCATCCTGAGCACAAGTAGCCTGGATTGATCGGGGCCTTAGAGACTAGCGCTGGAGATAGGTCAAAATTCCCTGCGCGATCGCGGCTGCCATGCGCGTTTGCCAAAGCGGATCGCGTAGGTTGGGCGCATCTTCGGCACCGGTGACAAAGCCGGTTTCGATCAAAATGGCGGCATCGAGGTATTGCGAATTACGA
>JAAHIA010000162.1 GCA_010671975.1 Leptolyngbya sp. SIO4C1
ATGGCCGCGATACAGGCAGTTGACGCTGCGGCCATAGCGGTCAGCTGGGCCATGCCAGCATCATGAGCTGGCGCATCTACTTTGAATATATGTGGTGGTTTGGCGTGCATATCCCCATGTATGTCGGCAAGTGGCATCTCGACTATCAGCGCTTCGTGCCGCGCTATGTGAAAATTGCTAACGCCAACGTGGATGGGCTATTTGCCGATCTCTGCCAGCAGTTCGATCAGCTGGTAGCGTCAGGCGCAAATCTGGGGCTGATGGATGCCTATCGCGCCGATCAGCTGATTGGCGACTATACGCCGCTGAAGCATTTTGATGATTTTCTAGAAAATACCAAGTTCGAGCCGCGTCGCTGCAACGTGTTTGCCAGTATGAAGCGGGCCTACGGCTACATCGCTGTCTGGTATGCGCTGTTTCAGTGGAAAGGATTTGGGCCAGCCGGCGTCTTAGCGCCTCGGCACCTCTACTATCTGGGGCGGCTGCTGGCGCTGTCAGCTAAAGCCGCGATCGCAGAAATCATTTATACCTCCAAGGTTAAACATCTGCCGCTTAACAGCCAGATTGACAGCATGCGACAGGAGTTCAAAAGCTATCGCTATCAGGCTGCTTGGCAACCTCGCTTCGAGGCCAGTGAGACTGACTGAGAGCCCATTGAGAGAGTCGGCTAGGGAGCTGCGATCGCTAGCCCAGCAATTTTTTGAATGGCCGCTCTGGTCTCATCCACAGCCTCATGGGGACTGATGTGACCACCTGGAACCACAATCGATTCAATCTCGGGCGGCTGCCCCACAAAGTCTGTTTCGCCCACTACAGCCAGCGCCGGCACCGTTAGCTTTTGCAGAAGCCGCGCTGCCCCGGTTGGCTGGAGCAGCACGGCGTCAATCACGCGCCGTATCTCTTGAGGCGGCCGCTGTGACAGCCTGTTTTGCATCTGCAAAGCGTATTCGGGCCGCAGCCGCAGCGTGGCTGTTGAGTAGAGTGATTTGGCCGCCTGTCTCGCATAGAATCGCGGGAACCTTACCAGCTGCTTTTGCAGCACAAACCCCAGCCGTCTCAGACCGCTCGGGCGCTGAACAGGCATATTGAACAGCCCTAATGCCCTAAAGCGCTCAGGAAAGCTGACGGCGGCGCGCAGCGCTGTCATGCTGCCCCAGGAATGGCCAATTGCGATACAGTCTGTGATCTCAAGCGCGTCGAGCACGCGAATTAGCAGGGTAGCGCACTCGTCCAGCTGCCAGTCTCGTCCGACATGGCTGCTTTGACCGTGAGCTGGCATGTCCAGGTAGATGTGTGTTCTCGCTGTTAAGTCAGAGCCGTAGGCAGCCCATAGAGTTCTGTCGAGAAAGATGCCATGCATAAACACCAGCGGCAGTTCTCTATCGCTACCTTCTATCGCAACCGCAATTTGACCCAGCTCGGTCGATACCGTTTGCTCTTGCATCTCTGCCTCTCTGCGCTGCTGCATTTCTGAGTATGGTCGAAAACTTGATGTCGCATGTTGTCATACGACACACCCGTACGACAGTCTGCGCCTTAAACGTTTTCCTGAGATCAAAACAGATCGTGGTCACGGATGAAAGTTCTGTCTATCTAATGATGAATCGACAGAACTTTCATGGAAGCTGAACCAGCGCGCGCTAGTAGCGCCTCAGCAGCAGGTTGACTTCGGCTGCTAGCTCCATCTGGCTCAGGGCGTCGCATTCGGCCTGGCGGACTGCCCTGTAGGCTTTGGCCAGTGGGGGTCCTAGCGCTTCTAGCAGCGTAGAATCTTGCGCTAGGCACTGTAGCGCCTGGGCGAGGCTAGTCGGTAGTCGATCAATGCCGCGCTGCTGCTGCTCTGTGTCCGAGAGCCGGCCCGGATCTAGATCAACCGGAGCTAGCAGCGTTCGCTTCTGCTGGATGCCGTCAAGCCCGGCAGCAATCATGGCGCCTAGGGCCAGATAAGGATTGGCGGTGGCATCGACGGTCTTAAGTTCGATGTGGCTGATAGCGGCGCTGCCCGGATCGGTCGGCACGCGGATAGCGGCTTCGCGATTGTCGAGGCCCCAGCAGCGATAGGCCCCGCTCCAGCAGTGGGGCTGCAGCCGGCGATAGGAGTTGGGCGTCGGCGTGGTCAGCGCCATCAGTGCCGGCAGGTGATACAGCAGCCCAGCGGTAAACTGCCGGGTCGTCTCGGAGAGTGCCTGCGCGTCGCTGGGGTCGCCTGTAATATTCTCTTCTGCGGCCCACAGGCTGAAGTGAATGTGGCAGCCGCTGCCGGCCGCTTCTGGAAAAATCTTAGGCAGAAAAGAGGCGGTGAGGCCGTGTCGCTGCGCGATCGCACGCACCGTTTCGCGAAAGACGATCTGCTGGTCGGCAGCTAGCAGCGCGGGCGCATAGCGAACCGAGATCTCATGCTGACCAGGACCAGACTCTGGGTAATACTGCTCAACGGCAAGGCCCTGAGCCATTAGGGCGTCTGCGATCGCGTCGATCACCGGCTGCTGCAAATCCATCGCCAAGGTTGAGGCAAAGACGGTGCGATCGCTCGGTTGCGGGCTGCTCTGGGCTGCTATTTGAGTCGGCTGCAGCAGGTAAAACTCATTCTCAAAGACCGCCTTGATGGCAATGCCTTGCTCATCGGCGGCGGCTATCATCCGCTGCAAAAAGCCGCGCGGGCAGACGGCCCAAGGCTGCCCAGCCTGCATCATATTGCCGATTGCGCGCGCGTGACCCAATGCATAGGGCAGCTGCTGCAGCGTCGTCCAGTCCGGCATCAGCCAAATTTCGCCCACTGGCCCTAGGCCGCTGTTGGCAGCCGGGCTATCCATCATTACCGGCAGTGCCTGCTGCGCTGCTGAGATGCCGACACCGTGCGCGTGATGCGCCAGCGCTTCAATATGAATGGCCTTAGCTCGAATCACATTGGCGTTGTCACACCAAAGCACTCGCACAAAGCGCGTCTCGGCCGTCTGCAGCGCTGTGAGAATATCGGTCAGGTCAATCATAGGACCAGACTAGCTCAGAAACGACCGCAGCTGTTTAGCAACTGCCCCATCAGCGCGGATTAGCTTTCGCTGAGCACGTTTAGAGCGCCCTGCTGTCTGAGCCAGGCTGCCTGCGCGGCACTCAGCCCTTTCGCATCGGTAAACAGCGCGCCAGCTACCTGAGCCTGATGCCTGCCAGTGCCAAAGTTAGCCCCGGTGAGGTCAGCATTTTCTAGATTGGCCTGCTGTAGGTTAGCCCCAGCTAAGTTTGCCTGCGCTAGGTTAGTGCCCTCTAGCTGCGCGCCAAACAGAGAGGCTCGCTCTAAATCTGCCTTAGCCAGGCTCGCGCCGCTAAAAGTTGCCCAGTCAGCCTGCGTCTGCAGCAAAATCGCGCCTTCTAAGACGGCCGCTTCGCAGCTGGCATTGAGCAGATCGGCCTGCGTCAGATTGGCGCCTGTCAGGTCCGCCGCTGCAAGTACGGCAGCTTCTAGATCGGCTAGATAGAACGAGGTTCCCTGTAGCTTGGCCCGTCGCCAAACGCTGCGAGTTAGCTTAGCCCCCCCAAAGCTAGCGGCACTGAAGTCAGCCGCTGTGAGGTTGGCTCGCACTAAGTTTGCATTCTTAAAATGGGCCCCGCGTCCGCAAGCCTCAGATAGATTGGCGTGCGTCAGGGTAGCAAAGGAGAGATCGGCCTGATCGAGCGCAGCCCCGTGAAAATTGGCCTGAGGTGCCGTCAGCTCGCGCAGAATGCCGCGATCAAGCCGGGCACACGTCAGCTCGGCTGCATCTAAGCGCGCGCCCTCTAAAGACACGTCTGAAAGGATAGCCAGCACCAGCGTTGCCCGCGAAAAGTTCGCTCTAGAACAGGAAGCCCCGGTTAGGTTGGCACCTCTCAGATAGGCACGCGCGAAATTGCCCTCATCGAGCTGAGCACCGCCTAGGTTGATATGACTTAGCTCGGCACGGCGCAGCGACTGGCGCGCCTGAACTTTAGCAAGAACTTCACTGGCAGTTAGCTGAGTCATCTGAGCAATATCCTTGGAGTAATATTTGGATCAGTAATTTTCGAGAAAACCGTATCAAAAATAACAATTTTGGGCGAATAACTGTATACTACACAACTGTTTTGTGTGATTTACTGTGGTTTAACGAATATTCGCTTTTCTTTGTCTCGATTTGCTGACATCGGCAATATCAGATCGGTTCAAGGCCGACTGCCTACGGCTAGAACAGTGGCATTCAATTGGGAAGATGTCGGGAACGCCCGTTGAGCCAGTGCGAAGGTATTGAAACCACAGGAGAGCTTGCCTCGATCCTCTAGTGGGCTGGAGGGTTTAGGGCGGGCGCTAGATCAGCAGAATTGACTATGCGTATTCTTTTAGTTGAAGATGAACCCGACCTCGGTAAAGCAATCGAGCGCGTGCTAACTACAGTGAGCAGCCAGCCTGGGCACGGCAGCGCGTTTAGTCCGTTGCTGCCTGTTTTACCTAGCTAGACTTTGTTGGCCATGACGGTCACCCGATTCACGGCGTCGTCTGAATCTTGGGCAGAGACGGCAAGGTAGACGCCCAACAGCACGATGCCAAAGGCCGCCCAGTTGAGCCAGCTCAGCCGCTCGCCAAAGCAGATCAGGGCTGCCACCGCTGCCAGGACTGGAATCGTCAGCATCGAGACGGCGACAAATCCGGCCGAAAACTGTTTCAGGCAGTAGGTCAGCAGTCCCTGACCTAGCGCCTGCGACAGCAGCGCCAGTGCGATCACGGCCAGCCAGCCGGTCGCGCTGTGAGGAAACGCCTGATCCTGCAGCCCCCACAGCACAATCGCCAAAAAGCAGCTGCCAATCAGGCTTGTCCACAGCATGATCCAGGGGGTTGCGAACCGCTGCCGCAGCTGGCCGATGCACAAAATATTGACGGCTGAAAGCAGGGCCGCCGCCAGTGCGGCCGCATCGCCCGCCAGACCATCCGCGACCTGCAAGTCCTCAACGCCAATCAGCAACGCACCCGCGATCGCGATCCCCATCCCCAGCAAAAACTTACGGCTGAAGGTCTGATTAAAGACAACCCAGGCCCCGAGCGTCGTGAAAATTGGCATCATGTTGTTAAGCAGGGTCGAATTGGCGACGCTGGTCTGGCTCAAAGACCAGGCCCACAGCGTCAGAGACGTCGAGAACGCCAGCCCAGCCATGAGCAGCAGCCCTGCGTCTGAGAGCCTGAGTTCGGGAGACAGCTGCGATCGCGGCGCTTTAGATGACGTCCTGTTGCTCAGACGCTGACGACCCGCCCAAAAGAAAAACAACACTGCAGCCAGGCTCAACCGGTCGAACGTAGCGGCGTAGGGGCTAATCTCCTGCTCTGCGATCACCAGCAGAATAGAAGCAGAAGCGATGCCCACCAGCGCTAACGCCAGCGCTGCTGCCCCTCTGATCTTTGCATCTCCTGCTTCGCAGACGTCAGCGACCTTCTCTGCAGCGGTCAATCCGCCTTCTGTACGGTTGGACATCAAGATTTCAATATTCCGGCTACAGGCAGTCTAGCGGCCAGCGGTCTAGCGGCCAGTAGTCTAGATATCAGTCAATAGTCTGCTTCAGTCTTGTTCTCGACGCTGGGCGGTTCTCCAACGGTAGTCGCAGCTACAAAATCTTCCCAGTTGGGCTGTTTTACTGAGGGTTGAGCAGTCCTGAGTGATAGACCCGATGGTAGGCACCCTGACGCGGACAGAGACGCTGGTTGAGAAAGCGAAAGCGCTTGGCATCAAGTTCTTACTGGTCTCCTACACCGACCTGCTGGGCGGCACCCGCGCTAAGCTAGTGCCTGCGGCTCAGCTGTCTGCGGTCGAGCAGGCGGGCGCGTTCTTCTGTTCGTTTGCGTCAAACCTGGGTCTGGGTCCCGACGCGCCTGAGATTGCGGCTATTCCTGACCCCGACTCGCTGATTCAGCTGCCGTGGGAGCCCAGCGTCGGCTGGGTTGCTAGCGATGTCTACTACGAGGGTAGTCCCTTTCCAGCCGCGCCGCGAATGATTCTCAACCGGGTGCTCGATCGCTGTGCTGAGCTGGGCTACCGCTACAAAGCTGGGGTCGAAGCCGAATTCTTTTTGCTCAAGAAAACTGAGACCGGCTACGCCATTGCAGACGACCTAGACACCGCCGAGCGCCCCTGCTACGACCAGATTAACCTAATGCGCCAGTTTGACCTGATCTCGCAGCTGGTGGACTATATGGAGCAGCTCGGCTGGGGGCCGTACCAGTGCGACCACGAAGACGCCAATGGTCAGTTTGAGCTGAACTGGACCTACAGCGATGCGCGAACTACCTGCGATCGCCATGTCTTTTTCAAGTATATGGTCAAGACCCTGGCCGAGCAGCGCGGCTATCGAGCCACCTTTATGCCCAAGCCTTTCAGCCATATCACCGGCAATGGCGGCCATGTGCACAGCAGTTTGTGGCGGGGCGATCGCAACTGCTTTGCTGAGGGCGCAGACGCGGGTGGGCTGTCGCCGACTGGCTATCACTTCATCGGCGGTGTGCTGGCGCATGCAAAAGGGCTGGCGGCTCTGCTGGCTCCGACGGTTAACTCCTACCGTCGTCTCGGGGCGAGCACGACTGCCTCGGGCAGCACCTGGTCACCGCGCTATGTTTCTTATGGCGGCAACAATCGCTCTCATATGATCCGCATCCCGGAAGCGGGCCGGTTCGAATGTCGCCTAGTCGATGGCTCAGCGAACCTATACCTGGCGCTGGCCGGGCTCCTAGCAGCGGGGCTTGCCGGCATCCAGGAGCAGACCTCGCCCGGAGCGCGCATCGATGAGAATCTGCTGGCCCGAGGGGCCGAGTTTCCTGACTTAGAGACCCTACCTGCTAGCCTGCACGAGGCCATGCTGGCGCTGCAGCAAGATTCGCTGCTGATGGAAACGCTGGGCGAGCTAGGGGCAAAGACGTTTCTGGAGTTCAAACAGAAGGAATGGACCGCCTTCTGTTCTCAGGTAACGGACTGGGAAGTCGACCAGTACATCAATATTTGATCGGGTTGACACTGTCTTTGTTCAAATAAACGTAAATAAAACCATCGCTCACAGGTCCCGCACTCGTGAGTCAATTAGTCTCTAAGCAGCTTCAGCCTCTTAGTCGTCCGTTAGTTAAAATAGAGTTCAACCCTCTTTACTCAGGATTACTAAGACACCTGTAAATTAGTATCTTGCCACCATGACAGCCACCTTAATCAGACCGTCCACCATCCTACCCGAAGGCATTTGCATTCAAAAAATCAATAACCTCACCCTTTTCAAGTTCACAGAGCCGTTAGGCAACCGCATGCAGGAACTGCTAGATAAAAAGAAAGCAGACACCCTAGAGCCCGATGAACTGCTAGAACTAGAAACCATTGGTGAGCTGGACACTATCTTCAGCTACATCAATGCCGTCATGGCAGCTCAGGCCAATGCCCCTGTCTAAATCCCTGCTAGCGCAAGTTCGTCAACGGGCTCAATATCGCTGTGAATATTGCCATTATCCAGAAATTTTAAGCACAGCTCCCCTGTCCATTGATCATGTTCAGCCCCGCTCTTTGGGCGGCACAGATGACTTGGATAACCTGGCTCTGGCTTGTCGCCGCTGTAATGAAAGACGCTACAACTTCATAGCGGGGATTGATCCAGAATCAGGTATTGAAACACCACTGTTTAATCCTCGCTACCAAGCCTGGTCGGATCACTTTATTTGGTCCTCGAATGGTCTCTGTCTCGTTGGTGTTACCCCTATCGGACGGGCAACCTG
Organism: Leptolyngbya sp. SIO4C1; assembly: GCA_010671975.1. GTDB lineage: Bacteria > Cyanobacteriota > Cyanobacteriia > Phormidesmidales > Phormidesmidaceae > SIO4C1. Next base: position 7,742 of record JAAHIA010000162.1, read on the forward strand.
CGATCGTCTAGACTTAAACGATGATCGCCGCTCTGACAAATTCATCCAGAAATCTCGCCGACAATGGATTCAAGGCGGATTCCACCCCCCAAACGACGATCCTCAACAGACAAGCAAGCTTTAGCTTCTCATCATTTCTGACAATGCCCTGTCGCTTGTACCATGGTGATTTTCCCGAAGGAATCACTATCAACAGGGCTTACGCAAACGGACTGTTCTATGCCCATCTTTATGATCCCCCGGCCTCCGGCCACCCCCTTTATCAAGGTGGACGGGAGGATCCTTTACGCTACATCTGGCGTAGTAGATACCCTGCACGCAAGTCCTCTCGATTCTAGCCCGATAGAAGACCCTCAAACCCTGAGTGCTTGACATAATATTATTCTCTAGCCAATATTTTTGTTTGTGTAGGTTGGCGTTGAGCTTGCGAAACCCAACGCGGTTGGCTTTCAATAATTTTGTTGGGCTTCATGCCTCAACCGCAACCTACGAGCTCATGGGCATTTCAGGAGATGTGTCAGGCAGCCAGCCCTCAAGCCTGTTAGAACTTACGCACAAGACTTTTCGACAAGCAGCTCGCATAGGTGGGATTGTCGCCAACGTCTCCACGAGAGAAATGGGGAGTAGAAAGTAAAGAGGAGCGAAGATAGAGGACGAAGGAGTAAGCCTAGAACAAGGCTCTGTGGTCAAAAAATGTCTAGCGACAGACTTCCTCACTCCTCTCTCTTTACTCTTCTATCTTTACAGGGCGTTTCCGTCCCCGTGAGGGGAATGAGGAATTGAACCCGGGTCATATTACAAGCACATCCAGATGCTTCGAGAGTTTCCGTCCCCATGAGGGGAATGAGGAATCGAACTCCGAGTGATTTGGGGATGCTTCACCCGCAACAACAAGGGGTTTCCGTCCCCGTGAGGGGAATTAGGAATTGAACCATCAGGGTACTGATGGCATTCAGGGTACGGTAGAGCCCCAGAGGTAATGATGAGTTTGTTAAGATGGTAGAGAAGCAACGTTTCGTAACAATGCCCATCTGCCCCGACTGTAGCTCCAAACACACTGTCAAAAATGGCCGCATCCATACTGGCAAGCAACGCTTCGTGTGTAAAAGCTGCGGTCGCCAGTTTGTGTTGAACCCCACTAATAAACTCATCGACACTGAAACTCGTCAGCTCGTAGACCGGCTTCTGCTGGAGCGCATCTCAATGGCAGGTATTGCCAGGGCAGTGCAAGTCTCAGAGCAGTGGCTGCAAGATTACGTCAATCAAAAATCACAGCAGACTCCGAAGCAGGCCGAGGTGCGGCCCAAAAAAAGGGGGCCATGAGGGTGCAGTGTGATGAATTATGGTCATTCGTAGACCACAAAGGTAACAAGCAGTGGATATGGCTAGCGCTCGATGAGCGTACCCGAGAGATTATCGGGGTTCATGTGGGTGGTAAGCGAAGCCATGCCGTAGGCTTTTCGCAGCAGAGACAGCGCTAAGCAGCTGTGGGCTTCTTTGCCGAAGGTCTACCGACAGTGTGCTGTCATCTACACCGACGATTGGCAGGCTTATCGTGGTGTACTCCCCCGCAAGCGGCATCGAGTGGTGAGCAAAGACAGCGGTAGGACGAGCTACATAGAGCGGTTCAACTGCACCTTGCGGCAGCGAGTCTCGCGGTTTGTCAGGCGCAGTTTGGCCTTTTCAAAGAGTCTGAGCAATCATATTGGATTGTTGTGGAACTTCATTCACCACTACAATGCATCATTACCTGTTTAGCACTACCCAGGGTACATCGAGCGCGTTTCCGTCCCCGTGAGGGGAATTAGGAATTGAACTGGGGCAGCACGTGACCACGCAGAAGCAACAGCTAGCATGTTTCCGTCCCCGTGAGGGGAATTAGGAATTGAACCTGTCTTACTAGGCTTCGGCGAGGGAGCTGATGAGTTTCCGTCCCCGTGAGGGGAATTAGAAATTGAATCGTTTGTGCAAGCGGTTGCAGCCAAAACGGCTTCGGGTTTCCGTCCCCGTGAGGGGAATTAGGAATTGAACCGTCAACAGCATAAAAAACACGGACTACTGTGAGTTTCCGTCCCCGTGAGGGGAATTAGAAATTGAACCCCGGCTTCTAGAAGCCTTTATTACCAGTACTTTCAGACTAGCATTTTCGGGGGGGGTCTAAAAACGGCCAAATAAATGCGAATCATTCGCAT
>JAAHIA010000163.1 GCA_010671975.1 Leptolyngbya sp. SIO4C1
GCTGCCCTGGATTAATCACGCTGTAGACCTGCGGCTGAAACAGATCAAAGCTTTCATCCGGCAAAACTCGAATCACTCGCTGTCCCTCTTTGTTTAGATAGGTAATCGAACAGCGATCCCAGTCTATGAAGACCTGATAGTCGGCGGTTTGATTATAAATATTGACGTTTAGGAATCTGACTGACGGCTCTAGAGGCTTTTTTCCCTGCGGCAACACAGCAATGCTGACCTGATTCTCTTGAGGAGACCGATCTGACGTTTGCTCCTCTGAGGCGAGCTGCTCAAATCGAGTTTCAATACTCAGAACGAGACGCTTATATGAAGGCTTCTTTTTGTCTTCTTCAACTTTATGGCCAGTGGCTTCTTCAAACTCCTTAAGCAGTTCGGCCAGCTTACTGTCTTCGACCTTAGCCTGAATTTGACTAGCGTATGACCGATATGAGAGCTGAGCGCGAACATTTTTTTCTAGTTTCTCAGCATCTAGCAAAAGCTCAATTTGATCCTCCTGCTGCGCCTCTAGTGACAGAGCCATCTGATAGAGCACATAGATCACTACCAGGAAATAGATGGTCAAAATCAGGACGTCATCACTATCCATACCAGCGGCGCTATTGATTAGAGATTCATAAGGTGCCTATAGGGTAACCGGTTTTAAAGCCCCACTAATGATAAATGGGAACCTGCCCAGTGCGGCGGCGCTGACGATAGATTTTGAGCTGTTGGGCCACCTGACCTGAGAGCAGCAGCGCTCCGGCCATACTGGGCAGCCCCATGGCAAACATCATCATGTCGCTAAACGTGAGTACCGCACCTAGACGAGTCACTGTACCAAGAAACGTACAGCCAATATACAAGGCTTTATAGGCAAATAAACCCTGATTGCCAAAGAGATAGCGCCAGCTGGTTTCGCCGTAGTAAAACCAGGAGACGATAGTTGAGAAGCTAAACAGACAGACGATCAGTGCCAGCACTATTTCCATCGCTGGAATTTCGCTGCCGAAGGCGGTCGCCGTGAGGGCTACGCCAGAGGTGGCAATCCCTGGCTGATAGGCACCGCTCACCAAGCAGACGAGCGCGGTTAGATTGCAGATCACAACCGTGTCGATAAAGGGTTCTAGCATAGCCACCGTACCCGCCTGAATCGGCTCCTTAGTTTTAGCCGCCGCATGCGCGATCGCAGCTGAGCCAATTCCAGCTTCGCTGGAGAAAATGCCGCGCCGCAGTCCCTGTACGAGCACGCCCACCACGCCACCTTCAATCGCGTGCGGGTGCCAGGCAGCGTGCCAAATGGTCTGCACCGCTGCAGGGATATCACCCATGTGCAGTGCCACAATCCAAAGCGCTGCGAATACGTAGACGCCAGCCATGGTCGGTACCACCCGCGCGGCCACCTGCGCAATGCGGCGAATGCCCCCCAGAATCACCAGCCCAACCAAGCCCGCTAGCAGCCCACCATAGACCCAGCGATAGCCCGCCAGCGGCAGCCCGCTGAGCTGCTCTCCGAGAGCCACCAGCGCCAGCCCTGACTGATTGGCTTGAAACATATTGCCGCCGCCTAGGGCAGCCAGTGCGCAGAGCCCAGCAAAGGCCGTAGCGAGCAGCTGTCCTAAAGGCTTTAGCCCGCGCTCAGCCAGCCCCTGCGAGAGATAGTACATCGGTCCGCCGCTGACGGTGCCGTCTGGCTGCACGACGCGATAGGTCTGGGCCAGGGTGCATTCGACAAACTTGCTAGTCATGCCCAGCAGCCCCGCCACCGTCATCCATAGAACAGCGCCAGGGCCGCCTAGCTGCAGCGCGATCGCAACCCCGGCAATGTTGCCCAGCCCCACCGTCGCCGACAGCGCCGTCGCCAGCGATTGAAAATGGCTGACTTCACCCGGCTCGTCGGGATCGTCATAGTCGCCTCTCGTGATAGCGATCGCGTGGCCGAACGCGCGCAGGTTAATAAAGCCAAACCGCAGTGTCAGAAACACCGCGCCAAACAGCAGCCACAGTACCACCAGCGGCAGTCCGCCAATGCTTAAAAACAGCGTGCGCTCCAGCAGCGACACGCCATAGGCAAACAGAGAGTCTAGCTGAGACAGCACTGCGGCAAAAGTCATGCAATCACGAAAATTAACAGAACGTTCTGCCAGTGTAACGAATTGTAAAGGCTGACCGCTTAGCGCTTCAGCAGTCGCTGAGTTGAAATCTTTGAGTTGGGCAGCACCAGCGCAATCACAACCAGGATAGCCGTAACTAGATTGAGATCCTGGGCGCGGAAACCTAAGAAGTCAGCATTCAGCGCCAGCGCGATCGCCAGCCGGTAGAGAATTGAGCCCGCGATCACTGCAAAGGTGGCCCAGCGCACCGTGTGGTTAGGAAAGATAGCCTCGCCTAAAATCACCGTTGCTAGACCAGCCACCACGGTACCGACGCCGAGCGTCACATCGGCAAAGCCGTTGATTTGGGCAAATACCGCGCCTGAGAGCGCCGCCAAGGCATTACTCAAAGCCATACCCAGCAAGATCAGATTGTTGGTATAGACGCCCTGCGCGTTGGCCATCACCGGGTTGAGGCCAGTTGCTCGCATTGCCAGGCCCAGATCTGAGGTCAAAAAGGCATCCACGGCAACTTTAACCGCCAGCAGCGCCAGCAGTAAGATCGCCCAGCTCGGCAGTATCGCTAGGCCATCAAAGACCGTCGGCTGGTTCAGCAGCGGTAGGTTGGGCCGACCCATGATGCGCAGATTAATTGAATACAGCGCAATCATGGTGAGAATGCTGGCGAGCAAATTTAAAATATTTAGATAGACGCTCAGCACGGCCGTACAAAGCCCGGCTAGACTGCCCGCTATCAGCGCACCACCGGTGGCTAGCCAGGGCGATAGCCCGGCTGAAATGAGCGTCGCTGCGACGGCTGCCCCCAGCGGAAAGCTGCCATCTACCGTCAGGTCAGGAAATTTTAGAATGCGAAACGACAGGTATACGCCCAGGCTCAAGAAGCCATAGAGTAGCCCGGTTTCAATCGCCCCCCAGAAGGCCGCCGTACTCATTTAGCTGGATTTTATGCTCGCAACTGCCAGATTATAGAGCTCGAGCTGGCCTCAGCCTCAGCTTTTGTCAGGATTCGTTGAACTCGCTGGCGAAATCAGCGTGCTGACCAGCTGCACAACCATGCCGGCAATACCGACTATCGCTAGCAGCAGCAGCGGCGCTAGCCCGGCAAACGGAAAGAGTAGCGCAAACAGCAGCGCCAGCAGTAAAAGCAGTTTGGTAGTGTTGCTCATGTTATTCAATCACCTGATCGGCACGGTTAACGACCGCTTCGGGCAGGGTCACGCCCATCGCTTCGGCAGCAGCCGGGTTGACCGCTAGCTGCACGGTGTCTACCGTCTCGACTGGGATTTCGCCCGGGCTTTCGCCATTGAGAATGCGCAGCACCACGTCGCCCGTCTGCCGTCCGACATCATAGTAGTCGAAGCTAATGCCGGCGATCGCACCCCGTTCGACAGAATCGGTATCCCCCGCGAAGATAGGAATTTGCTGTTCGGCGCCTACTTTCAGCACCGACTCTAGGGCTGAGACCACCGTATTGTCAGTCGGAATATAGATGGCATCGACTTTGCCGACTAGGCTATTCGCCGCTGTTGCCACATCGGCTGAGCTAGAGACTGTGGCTTCTACCACGTCGGTAAAGCCTTGCGCTGGCGCTTCCTGCTTGATCAGCTCGACCAGGCTGACTGAGTTGGCCTCACCGGCGCTGTAGATCACGCCCAGCCTTTGCGCCTCGGGCAGCACCTCACGAATCAGCGCCATATGCTGATCGATCGGCGACAGATCGCTGACGCCTGTAATTAGACCACCGGGCGCATTTGGATCTGAGACTAGCTCCGCAGCAACCGGGTCGGTAACGGCTGAGAACACAACCGGCGTGTCGTCATTGGCCGCAGCGACGGCCTGAGCCGAAGGCGTTGCGATCGCCACAATCAGGTCTGGATTTTCGCCAACAAACTTCTGCGCAATCTGAGCGGCGGTGGCGGGCTGTCCCTGGGCGCTTTCCCATTCCCACTTGAGCGAGTCGCCTGCCTCATAGCCGGCTGCGGCCAGCTCGTCCTTGAGGCCATCGCGAACGGCGTCGAGGGCAGGATGCTCAACAATTTGGGTAACAGCAATGTAGGGCGCGTCGGTCGAGCTAGCGGTATTGGTGCCTTCACCGCCGCAGCTAATCAGCGTCGTGCCGATGGCAGCGAGTGCAAGCGAGCGAAACCCAATGCGATTCAAAGACAGCATATTAACAGTTCCTATTAAATCAATTGGTGTCTCGATTATCTCAGACAGGCTATCTCAGCGGCTGAATCGCATTGAAAGGACCAGAAAATCAAAGAATCAGCTCCAACAGTTTTGCCGCCTTCTCTATCTTCTCTCTTCTGTTTTCCTCACTCGCCCCCAAACTGCGCCTTCAGCTCCGCTACCCGATCATCATCGAGCTTTTGAAACAGCGGCGGCGGGACCTCAAAGGCGCGACCGGCGGCCAGGGCTGAGAGATCGGCTGCCGCTGTCATCGTGGCGCTGCGCTCTGCGTCAGTCAGCTGGAGGGCATCAAAGAGGGTTTCAGCGGTAAAGGGAATGAAGGGAGCCGCCGCGATCGCATACAGCCGAATCAGATTAACGCAGGTACGAATCACCACGGCAGCTTCGGCCTTATCCTGCTTGAACAAGGCCCAGGGAGCCCGCACGTCGATGTACTGGTTGCCGGCGGTCCAGAGCGCGTTTAGCGCTTCAGTAGCTTTGCGAAACTCTAGGTTATGCAGGTGGGTGCGCAGCGTTTCAATCAGCTGTTGGCAGGTTGCCTGCAGCTGCGCTTCGGCCTCGCCCGGTTCGCCACCGGCGGGTAGCTCATTGCCAAAGCGAGACGCCGTAAATTTCAAAATACGGTTGACGAAGTTCCCGAGATTGTCGGCCAACTCCTTATTTACCTTGTTCTGAAACTGCTCCCAGGTGAAGGCAGAGTCAGACGACTCGGGCGCAGAGGCCATCAGCATGTAGCGCCAATCGTCCGCTGGGGCAATCTCTAATGCCTGATCGAGAAAGACGCCACGCTTAGAGCTGGTCGAGAACTTGCCGCCATAGTAGTTTAGCCAGTTAAAGCCTTTAATATAGTCAGCCATCTTCCAGGGCTCGCGACTACCTAGAATCGTGGCTGGCCACATAATCGTGTGGAAGGGCAGATTATCCTTCGCCATGAACTGCGTGTAGCGCACATCGTCAGCGTTTTTCCACCAGCTTTGCCAGTCGCGTCCGGCTTCAGCTTCGCCCCAGGCTTTGGTAGCAGACACATAGCCAATCGGCGCATCAAACCAAACGTAGAAAACTTTGTCTTCAAAGCCCTCGCGTGGGACGGGTACGCCCCAGCTGAGGTCGCGGGTGATGCCTCGGCTCTGTAGGCCCTCATTCAGCCACTTCATTGCGATCGCTTTGGTCAGCGTCGGCCACTGCTCCTGCTGCTCTACCCAGCTGCGCACTTCCTCGCTGAGCTTATCAAGCAGTAAATACAGGTGCTGGCTGGTGCGCACTTCTAGATTTTTGCTGCCGGAGATAGTCGAGCGCGGGTCAATCAGGTCGGTGGGTGAGAGCACTTTAGTACAGTTTTCACACTGATCGCCTCGGGCTTTTTCATAGCCGCAGTTGGGGCAGGTGCCAGTAATGTAGCGATCGGGTAAAAAGCGCTCATCATCCAGCGAATAGACCTGGCTGATTTCTCGCGCTTCGATAAAGCCGTGCTGATCGAGCTGGTAATAGAAATGCTGGGTGAGCTCGTGGTTTTCTGGCGCAGAGGTGCGGCCAAAATAGTTAAACGAGAGGCCAAAGCGCTGGTAGATATCGGCCTGGCGCTCGTACTGCCGCTTGCAAAATTCGGCCACGTCTAGCCCTGCTTCTAGCGCGGCGATTTCAGCTGGGGTGCCGTGCTCGTCGGTGGCGCAAATGTAGAGTACGTCTTCGCCCTCCTGCCGCAAAAACCGCGCATAGACATCGGCTGGCAGCATCGAGCCGACAAGGTTGCCAAGGTGTTTAATGCCGTTGATATAAGGAAGGGCACTGGTGATCAGATATCGCATGAGGGCTGCCGGTTGCCGAGGTGAGTTCGAGTGCAGAGCGGGACGGTAAGCTGCCGTCGCTCAATAGTTTATGCTATCGCTTATTGCGATCGCTAAAAGCCGCAGCCGGTGCAATCTCACTCGACGGCTGAGTAGGCGCATCAAACAGCAGCACAAACTTAGCTGCGGGAATCAATCGCTGCAGCGTTCTGAGATGCGCCTCAGCGTCATTGCGGTTACGAAAGCGGGCGACTACGATGCGCTGCAGCCCGGGCAGCAGACGAAAGCTAACCTTGCCACAGGTTAAGGCACTTTGCGAAGTCTTAAATTGAAGCATCAAGGATTTGCCTGATGATTTAGGGCCACTGCTTTAATCCATCAAGCCATTTCTCTAAAATAAAGGCATAGCAGGCTGGAGCGTTTGATGCAGTCACCAGAACTTAAATCGGCCATAAAGCAAAATCTTTACAAAACGGATTTTTATGCTTGGACTCAGCAGCAGGCGGCTCTTCTACGGCAACAGCAGTGGAACGATATTGACGTAGCAAACCTAGTTGAGGAAATTGAAGACTTGGGCAAGCAGCAGCGTCAGGAACTGCGCAAACGGCTGAGTATATTGCTGGCGCATCTGCTGAAGTGGAAATATCAACCAGAACAACGCAGCCGCAGCTGGCTTGGGACCATCCGCGTACAGCGTCGTGAGGTTTCAAAACTGCTGCAAGATAGCCCTAGCTTGAAGCCCTACATAGAGGAAGCGATCGCTAGCGCTTATGAAAATGCCAGAGATTTAGCCATGGGCGAAACCGAGCTGCCGGTCAAAACGTTTCCTGCAAACTGTCCCTATTCTTGGGCTGATGTTATTAGAAAACAGTTTTATCCAGGCGATCCTAGCGATTTGCTGAGCAACATGGATGAGCAAATTTAGCGGCTTGTTTCAGGGAGCCACGCTTCGTTTAAAATATCTGATAAATCATACGGACAAGTTTCCGGAAACAGGTCAATTGCTAACCCTGTCTGCGTGGCTGCCTGACGGCGTCCGCGCTGATAGCTACTCGCCAACGTCTCAGCCGGGTAGTGTTTAAGACTCGGGCTATCTTGAATCGTCAGCGCTATCTGAGTGCGAGCATCGGTAATTGAGTCGAGCCAGCTGTCTGAGCGGCGCTGAGGTTGATACTGCCATTTGAGCAAATGCAGCAGTAAACGAGTCAGCTGACTTGCGATCGCCCGTCGTTCGCTTTTGCCCAAATCTTCAATTTCCTCAACCAAATGCTCAATATCTAGCTCCTGCCAGCGCCGCTCGCGTAAAAGCTGAGCAGTGAGGTGAATCCACTGATTGAAATCAGCTAAATAAACTGCCTTTGTCATAAGCGCACTATGCTTTCTCTAGGGCCAATAGAAAAATTCGCATTAGGGATTCTAGATCATTAGGCAGCACGTACCGCTGAGTATCTTGCAAAACTAGCTTTTCTATACGGTGTAGCTGCCCAAACTGCCATACGTCGCCTGTCGTGACAGCACCTAATAGAATTGGCTGCTGACTATCCGACCACTGATCGAGTGCGATTAGTTCAGCTGCCAATTGAGTAAATCCTCGCGCTAGATCCGCGTTTTTTGCCTCAATCACAATGACTTGCGACTCTCGATAAAGGAAATAGTCAAGCGTTCCTTTGAGGAAATTATTCACATTGAGCGGATACTCAATCCTGAGCTGTGCCTGAGCAATTTCGGCCACCTCCATCAGTACCGGTGCAATCAGCGTTTCCCGGCGGGCGGCTTCGCTAGTTAGGCTAACGTAGGTTAGCCGCTGCTCTAGCTTAGTCTGCAGCATCTGCAGCGATTCTAGCAACTGCGTAGACTTAGGCAGCGCTAAGCGTTTGCGGGTCAGCCGATAGCCTATTTCTGCCAGGATATCTTCTGGCTTATAGGGCATCTCAAAATAGCTGCGATATATGTAAGACTGCTCTGGCTTGAGAATTGAAGCTTTACTCATGACTTCAGCCTACGCTATCTAGCTTTAGAGTAGCGCTACTATCGCTGTGATTAGTAGCGCTAATAGCAATATGTCATGCGCTCGCTTGTTCAAGTAGATCCAGATAGCTAGTCGGCATCTCAGCTATTTGCCGCCGGCTAAATCAATCAACGCACCGGTTACATAAGAGGCTGCGTCTGATAGCAGCCACAAGATAGCATTAGCAACCTCAGCTGGGTAACCGCCTCGCTTCATTGGAATAGCGTTTTTAATTCGCTCAACCCGATCGGGTTCACCGCCGCTCGCATGAATATCGGTATAGATGAAAGCTGGCCTAACTGCGTTGACGCGTATGCCTTCTGCTGCAACTTCTTGAGCTAGGCCAATCGTGAATGTATCGATTGCCCCTTTGGATGCAGCATAGTCTACATACTCACCGGCAGATCCCAGTCGCGAGGCCGCCGAAGAGACGTTGACAATAGCACCGCCGGTCCCCTGATATTTAGTCGACATTCGCCGAATCGCTTCTCTAGCACATAAAAAATAGCCGGTAATATTTGTCGTAAAAATTTGACTGAGGCGAGCGGCATCCATCTCCTCAACCCGCATTTGCGCTTTTAGAATGCCAGCATTATTCACCAGGGCTGATAGCGATCCCAGCTGCCGATCAACTGTTTCAAACAGCTGAACCACTTCCCGCTCTTGGCTAACGTCAGCCTTTAGTGAGATCGCGCGTCCGCCCTCTTGTTGAATTTTTTCAACAACGGCAGCCGCAGCCTGAGCATCAGTCAGGTAATTGACGCAGACGGCAAATCCTTGCTTAGCCGCCAAACGCGCTGTGGCCGCACCGATACCTCGACTGCTGCCAGTAATAACCACGACTTTACCTGCTGCAGACATCGCCCTCGATTAACCTTCTAAAGCCGTTAGCAAAGATTGTCAGACCAAAATTCCCTCACCGACAAGAGAGCATCGATCAGGGAAGATATTTAGAAGCTGTAGTCAGAAGATAAGCCAGCTAGCTGACAAGCCGACTAGCTGCTGATTTTCTTTAACGCATCTGGCTTATGAGCTGCCTCTGAGCCGGTCTTATCGCTCTCGACTAGGTAGCGGGGAGCGTCTTCAGAAGCATCGATCTTTTGACCTTTAACTTCGGTCGGCTCAGTTAGTTTTTTCTTCACCGTGCCGCGCGTTTTACCGTTGCGCGTATTCTACTCAACCTGATCGCCCTGACTGAATTCGCTGCTAGAGCTGCTAGATTGGCTGGAGCTAGACTTGCTATCACTGCTAGACAGCGCTTCGGGTTTGTGGCCTGTGACGTTGCCCGTGTTATCGTTCTCGACTAAATAGCGGGGATCGTCTTTGGAGGCAGCAACTTTATTTCCATCGACGGTCTGATCTTCGGTAATGCGCTTTTGTACTGTGCCAGAAGCCTCACCTTTGCCCGCCTGCCACTCTACCTGATCGCCTTGGGTGAATTTCTGTTTATTTGCCATGCTGAAGCTATACAAAACGTCTAAAACCAGCGTAAGAAAGCGGACTGAAGACGTTATCCTTCAGAAAGCAGATTTAGGGATCTGCCGCGAGAGGACAGCTTGCAGTGGTAGTGTATCGCTGAGCCATGCTGCTAGTAGTGGCGTCATTGGTTTGGCAGCACCCTGAACTTATACAAACAGAATCTGAGTCGCCCCGTGCGCCTGAGCGCTAGAAAGATAGATCGCGGATGAGAGGTGTTTTAGCAGCAATGTAGGCATTGACTGCTGACTGTTCTTCGTGACTGAGCGGGACTCGGGTATTAATTTTGCCAAGAAGATGATTGCTGAGTGCCTTGTCATCGAAGCGGCTGAGCAAATGAGAGGGCGTTTCGTGGACGGCGGTCCAAA
>JAAHIA010000164.1 GCA_010671975.1 Leptolyngbya sp. SIO4C1
TATCGCTAGCCCGAGCCCTACAAGCAGCAGCAGGAGCGTGTAGGGAATATTGCGAAACCAGCTGAAGACACGCGATAGGGTGGCAACTCCAAGCGATACTGAAAGCACCAGCAAAAACTGGCGCAGGTTAGCTTCGATGGCCGGATTCTCGATCGCTGCTTCAACAGCAAAGAGTAGAGGTTGCACGGTGGGGGTTAGCTCTCAAAAGGCAATATGACCAATAGGTACTATAAAACAATCAGCCGCCAAACAGGTGTCCAGCGAACCAGCAAAGCGAGAAGTTGCGCTGGTCCCTCAGCTAGCTTTGCGAATAGTTTCAGCCTGAGCCAGCAGTGAGTCAGCAAAGGCAATGGCTTCCTGGTGCGATCGCCCGCCGGCGAGCTGCGCGAGCTCCTCGCGACGCGCCTCGCTATCGAGCGCCATCACGCGCACAACCGTCCGCTCATCCGGGTCGACGGCAGCTTCAGCCTTGCGACGCTTTGACTTAGCAGCCTGCACGACCTGCTTGCCCACGCGAAAATGAGCGTCGGCCATGGCTGCAACCAGCGGCTGGTGCGTCACACAGAGCACCTGATGCTGGCGGCTGAGCTGATGCAGCTTCTCTGCGATCGCTTGGGCCACGCGACCCGAGACGCCCACGTCAATCTCGTCAAACACCAGCGTGCTAATTGGATCGACTTTAGAAAAACAGGCTTTCAGCGCCAGCAAAAAGCGACTCATCTCACCGCCGGAAGCAATTTCTGCTAGCGGCTGCAGCGGCTCCCCGGGGTTGGGGCTAAACAAAAAGGTGATCGCATCTGCTCCGGCTGCGCTGGGTGCCTGCGGCTGAATGGCCACCTCAAATTTGACCCGTTCCATAGCCAGCGGCTTGAGCTCTGCTATCAGCTGCTGCTCTAGCTGCTGAGCGGTCTGCCGACGCAGCTGGGTGAGCTTGGCACAGTCATCGATAAGGCGCTGCTGCGCCTGCTGATGAGCGGTCTCTAGCGCTTCCATTGACTGACCGTCGCCGTTCAGCGCCTCTAGGGCAGCCTGAATTTCCTGATAGTAGTCAATTAGCTCTGGTAGCTCACGCCCATACTTGCGACAGAGCTGCTTGAGCTGCAGAATGCGCTGATCGACCTCGGCTAGCCGCTCCGGGTCAGTTTCTAAGCCTTCGCCGTAGGTATTCACTTGCCGACCGGCTTCTTCTACCTGTGCCAGCGCGTCGCTAACCAGCTCTAGAATCGGGTCCACTTCGCTGTCAAAGCGCTGCATATCGGTCAGAATGCTTTCTACTTTGCCCAGCAGATCGGCGCAGGCATCCGCTGTACCGTCGCTTTCATAAAGGATCTGATAGACCTGATAGCTTTGCTTTTGCAGATCTACGCTGTGGCTGAGTCGCTGCTGCTCCTGCTTGAGCCTCTCTAGCTCTTCTGGATCGTCTAGGTTCATGCTGCTCAGCTCGCGCGCCTGATATTCAAACAGGTCGAGCTGCTGCTGTCGCTGCTGCTCAGCCCGCTGCCGCCGATCGAGCGCTTGCCAGGCTGCTGTGGCGGCGGCGTGCGCGGCGGCTACCGCCTGCCGCTGCTGCAAAATCGACTGCCCGCCAAAGCCATCCAGCCAGTCCCGCTGCAGGTCGGCTGACCCTAGCTGCACCGTCTGTCCTTGGGCCGTAATTTCAACCAGCAGCTGCCGCAGCTCCTCCATTTGAGCTTTGTTGATGGATACGCCATTCAGCTTTGAGCGACTGCGCACCGCGCCCTTACCCGCCGTCAGCTCACGCCTGCAGCTAAGCAGCGCCGCCGCCGGAATCTCATGCTGCTCTAGCCAGGCGGCCACCGCCGGACGGACTTCAAACGTCGCCTCAACCAGGGCTTTCTTCGCCCCGGTTCGCACCAGACGGCCAGTTGCCTTGCTGCCTAAAACAGCGTCAATCGCATCTAAGATGATTGACTTGCCAGCACCGGTTTCACCCGTTAGCACGTTAAGACCAGGGCGTAAGTCGATGGCTAGCTGATCAATCAGGGCAAAATTTTCAATCTTGAGGGAGACTAGCATAGTAATTAACCTATCTCCCCAGCGAATCGGTGAGCAATACAGATGTCCCGATGCGGATATCTTTTTGCCTGTGAACGAGCAGCCTATGGATGAACAAGGTTGTCAACAAGGTTGCAATAGTAAAAGAAAAGCATGGCCCATCAGGTTAGTAGCCGCATGCCTGTATTCGACATACCTGTATTCGATATTCAGCCTCAAATATTATCCCGAATCAGTCTGGATGGAGGGGCATGCGCTGAATCGCATTGTTACAATAGTTTACAGATTGAGTGACAGCTCAGCTCGACAGCTATCGTGCTAGCTCGCCCTGATTGACCCATCCTATCTAAAAGTCTATGAAATCTGCGGTTTCCTCCCAGCTTGACCGGCCAGACCAGCCAATTTTGAGCAGCGGCTCTCAGGCAGACCTGCCGGCTGCTTCGCCTCAGCCCAAGTCAGCACCTGCTTCGCTAGCAGACATTTTGGTCTATGATCCAGCGGCGATCGCAAGCTACTACGGGCGGCGACCGCTGCAGATTATTGGCCGCCTGCTCGAAATTCTCTGGCTGTTTGTGGGCTACGGGCTAAAGCTGCTGTGGGATTGGCAAACCAATCAGCAGCAGCAGAACGAGCTCAAGCGAGCCGTACAGCTGCGCCAGCTGCTGACCCGGCTAGGGCCGGCCTACATCAAGATTGGGCAGGCGCTATCAACCCGGCCCGATTTGGTCTCGCCCATCTATATGAGCGAGCTGGTCAAGCTGCAGGATCAGCTACCGCCCTTCCCTAATGAAATTGCGTTTCGCTTTATCGAAGAGGAGCTCGGACAGCCGCCAGAGGCCATCTATGACGATCTATCGCCGACGCCAGTAGCAGCGGCCTCGCTGGGTCAGGTCTACAAGGGCAAGCTCAAAACGGGTGAACCAGTGGCTGTCAAGGTGCAGCGACCAGGCCTGGCGCAAAAGATTACCCGCGACCTCTACATTTTGCGGGGACTGTCTCAGTGGGTCACGAATCATGTCCAACAGGTGCGCAGCGATCTGGTCAGCATCATGGACGAGTTTGGGGCGCGCATCTTTGAGGAGATGGACTACAACCACGAGGCGCAAAATGCCGAGCGCTTTGCTGAGCTCTATGGCTATTTGCCTAACATTATTGTGCCGTCGGTCTACCGGCAGTACACGGCTCGCCGCGTGATGACGATGGAGTGGATTAATGGGATGAAGCTGACCCAGCCTGAAAAGCTGCAGGCGCAGGGACTCAATCCTACCAGCGTGATCGAGACCGGCGTGCAGTGCTCGCTGCGGCAGCTGCTAGAGCATGGCTTTTTTCATGCTGACCCGCATCCTGGCAACCTGCTGGTGACGCCTGACGGCAAGCTGGCCTATCTAGACTTTGGCATGATGTGTCAGGTCGAGCCCTATCAGCGCTACGGCCTGATTGAGGCCATCGTCCACATGGTTAACCGCGATTTTGAAGGGCTGGCCCAAGACTATGTCAAGCTAGAGTTTCTCGACCCGGATACTGATTTAACCCCCATCATTCCGGCGCTGGCTGAAGTATTCAACAATGCGCTGGGGGCCACGGTGGCTGAGCTCAATCTCAAAAGCATTACCGATGAGTTCTCGGCCCTGATGTATGAATATCCGTTCCGGGTACCGGCTTACTATGCGCTGATCATTCGCTCGCTAGTGACGCTAGACGGCATTGCTATCAGCGTTGATCCCAACTTTAAGGTGCTCAGTAAGGCCTATCCCTACGTTTCGAAGCGGCTGCTGACCGATCCTGCTCCAGAGCTGCGTCAGTCGCTGCAGGAGCTGCTGTTTAAAGAGGGCAGCTTCCGCTGGAACCGGCTAGAGAATCTGCTGCGGAATGCGCGCAACAGCGATGACTACGATCTCAATCGAGCCCTGAATCAGGCATTAGATTTCTTATTTTCAGAGCGAGGCACCTACATTCGCGATCGCATTGCCGATGAGCTGGCTAAGGGCCTTGACCAGTTTGGCTATCGCCTGCTGAGCCGGCTGCAGTACAACCTCAAATCGCAGTTTGGCAGCGATGCTGAACCCTCAACAGTGCCCGCCCAGGCAGCCCAGAGCAACCACAGCTGGGATCATCTGGTGCGGATCTTGACCATTCTGCGCGATACCCAAGGGTTTGATACCCGCACGCTGGCCACGGTGCTGCCGCAGGTACTGACCAAGCCCGAGACCCGCGATATGGGTCGGCGCGTCGTCAACGGCGTAATGCAGCGCGCGCTAGCGCGGATTATTCGCGAGGTGCTGCTAAGCGATCGGCCGCTGGTGCCGCCGGCCGATCAGCCCAAAGTTCTGGTGGCCGCGAGCGGCTCTCAGTAGGGACTATTTAGGCGTTTCGTTGTGAGACTGGAGCTCCGCTTCGCGGCGCTCTAGCTCTTCGCGCTCTAGGCGCAGCCGTTTCTCTAGTTCTTGAATTTCATCGCGTCGGGCTGCGGTTTCCAAAGCTCGTCGGCGAACGTCTTGATCCTTGAGCGTCAGCGACTGACGCCACTGCTCAGCGCGCTCGGCCTCCTGCTGCAGAAACTCGGGGGTGATGCCCTGGCTCAAATACTGGCTGACAATCTCTAACACCCAGTCGGTAGCATCCTCAACGCCGATAATCTGGCTATGATTGCCCAGCGTGAGTAAAACCAGACTGCCTTCTCCAAAAGCCAAAGGCTCGACCGTCTCAACGATCTTCTCGGCCTCTACCAGTTCCCAAGAGTAGTCAGACAGCTGACGAGCCAGCAGCTGCAGCTTGGCTCCAGCTGGTCGCGCCTTGTTGTTGACTTTAGCCAGATACTGCATGGATGGCGTTCGAAGTATGAACAGTTAAAGCTAGAGTATACCCTGACTTTCAAAATACCCGTTCAGCCGGCTCGCTAAACGCTTAGCAAACATTTCTGGAGTTAATTTGCGTGTTATGCCAGTATTTGGATAGGCACAACCGAAAAACTACGGTTAAAATAATTCCAGTAATTAGTCTTAGTAGGTATATATGCCAGCATCCGGAGGATGTATCGTCTATTTACAGCTTTTTGCTTTAATTAGCGCTCATTTAGGGCTGGCCTACCGCTGGGAGTAATCCCCTAACCTCTCAAAGAACCGCTTTCGTTTGCAATGAGCCAAGCACTATCTCTCTCGTGGGCTGCCTTGAGGGCAGTCGATTCTGCTGTAGCTGACTCGCCAAAACCGGAGCAGCTTTCCAACATTGATCTCGTTATTCAGTGTCAAGCCCAGCTAAGCCCAGACGCGATCGCCTTCTCAGAGCTGATGAATCGCTATCAGCCTCACGTCGATCGCCTACTTTACCATTTAGCCCCTGACTGGTCTGATCGAGCCGATCTAGCACAGGAAGTCTGGATTCGGGTCTATCGCAACGTGCGACGGCTAAAAGAGCCCGCTAAGTTTAAGGGCTGGCTAGGCCGCATTACCACCAACCTGTTCTACGACGAGCTGCGCAAGCGTAAGCGGTTTGAGGCCGCTATTTCGCTAGACGCGCCGCGCCTGTTAGATGGCGGACAGGTTGACTGGGAAATTGCCTGCGAGGCACCTAGCCCGGTCGACAACATCATGACCCAGGAGTTTTACGACTGCCTCAAACGAGCGATCGCAGAGCTGCCTGAAGTGTTTCGAACCACCATCGTACTGCGCGAAATTCAAGGGCTTCCCTATGAAGAAATTGCTGAAATTACCGGCGTTTCTTTAGGCACGGTTAAATCTAGAATTGCCCGCGCGCGTCACCGACTGCAGGCTAATCTGCAAAAATACTTGGAGGGACAGACACTGCAGCCCTCTTAGCTTACAGAGGTACAGGGTCAAGTATTCTATGGGCTGATCGGAGACTTTTTGCCAATTCCAACCGTCTATGATTTAAGCTGACGAAAGTACGATAGTGCATCAGCGCTATGGGCACCTTTGGCTAAAGTGTTCTCAATCAGCCTTTAGATCTCCTTGAACGACTGATTTTAAGACGATGGCATCCAATCTTGACAAGATTGCACCTAAGCGAGAGAGACCGCTACTGCAATCTGCACCGGCACCGAGGTCAGCGTCACTGCCGACCCCTGAGGCAGCAGAGTCGCAGCCGATTAACTCAGCCATGCGCGATCGCTTTGAGCTGCTGAGCGCCTACCTAGACGGCGAGGTCAGCCCTGACGAGCACCGTTTGGTCGCCAACTGGCTGGCTCACGATGCCGGTACTCAGCACCTATACAACCGGCTGCTGCTGCTGCGCCAGGCAATGCGCAGTCTGCCAGTCGAGCCCGCTGCTTCATCGCTGTCTGCCAATGCCGTCGCTTTTCGAGTCGCCTGTCATCGCCTGAGGATAATGGCCCTAGCGGCTGTCTGCACTGCTTCAGCGGTCGTCTTGAGCAGCTCAGGGTTAACCAATCCTGCGCTGAACTTTTGGTCACCCACCTGGCTCTCTACCGATGCTCAGCCGACAGAGGCACTCCAGATTATTCTAGAAGAGCCGGCTATCGAGATGTATGAACCAGACTTGGCTGTAGACCGCACGGTCCAGTAGCGCAGTAGCGCACCAGCCGCGCAGCTAGCTGTCATATTTTTCAATCTGCGCCTTGACATCATTGAGGTCAATATATCGATCGGTGGCATTACGGAGTTCGCGGGCAATCATACCTTCGGTAGAAACCACCGTAATGTGCGTGTTCTTTGAGCGCAATAGCTCAATTGCCCGCTCAAAATCGCCATCTCCGCTAAACAGAACTACCCGATCGTACTGATCGACCGTATTAAACATATCCACGACAATTTCAATATCAAGGTTTGCTTTCTGTGAATAGCGACCTGAGTTATCGTCGTAATATTCCTTTAGAATCTTGGTTCTTACCGTATACCCCAAACTGATTAGTGCATCGCGAAAACCGCGCTGATCTTGAGGATCTTTAAGACCAGTGTACCAAAACGCATTGACCAGCGTAACGTGATTACTGTCTCTCAGAAAGTACTCTAGAACCCGCTTTGGGTCAAAAAACCAACCATTCTTTTGCTGGGCATAAAACATATTATTGCCATCTACAAAAATAGAAAGTCGGTCTAAGGATCGGATTGACATACAAATACAAAAGAAGCGTTACTTATAGTAGGAAAAAGCTAATAGCAAAGAGCCTAAGAAGAGTTTTATCAAAAGCAAAAAACTAAGCTTACTTTGCAAAATAACTAGAGTAATCTGAGCTGAAGCCAGTCAGATTTGCCTTCTAGATTTTGTCAAGCGCTCTATTGACTTAGCCCTTCATCAAAACTTGTTACCAAAGCTTGTAGCCACTGATGCGCCTGCCTTAACATTAGCAATAGAAGTTAAGCGGTAAGGGTTAACCATACTGAGCTCAAAAGCAGATATTTTAGAATAAAAAGTTACCTCGCCAATTTTAACAGGCTACAATTTTAACCAGTTACTAAACTGCAATTCAATAGGACATACCTTTAGCGTAATGGACATATTATAGACTTTTTCAGGCAGCGTCGCACAGACGGTCAATACAGACAGCTCATACAGACGTCACCCTGACTTAAAGTACTATCTTTAGAATTGGTCTTTAGAACTCGGTGACTATCATCAGCATCTACCATAGCTAGCTTTGTAGGACACTCTAGAAAGTGCTTCAGCGCTTGTACGGATGAAAGTAAAATCTGATGTAGCAACCGCTACCTTAACGCATAGGGCTAAAATCAGCCGATTTTGGCAGCGGCGGCGATTTACAAAGTACTGGCGCTATGCGCTATCTAGTGCTTGCATCGGGCTAGCCTCGATAGCAACGGGCTTAAATCTAGGCATCGTCCACCGCTGGGAGTATCAGACGCAGTCTCTGTTCTTTGAGCTGCGAGGGCCTGTGGCTGCGCCAGAAGACATCGTCATTTTAGCGATTGATGATGAGTCTCTATCGCAGGGGCAGCACTATCTAAGTCGGCCAGAGCGCTACCCCGATCTAGCCGGTATTGGCACCTGGCCCTGGCAGCGCTCTGTCTATGCAACCGTGATTAATCGGCTAGTAGAGGCCGGCGCTAAGGCTGTGGTGTTAGATATTGTGTTTTCAACACCTAGCTCCTACGGCCCGGCCGACGATGAAGCTTTGTTGCAAGCGCTACAGGAACATGGCGAGCAGATTGTGCTCGCCGCCGAATACGGAGGAATTGACCTGCGACAGGGTGAGCTTTTGCAGCCGACGCTGCCGCTGCCAAAATTTACGGAAACGCCGGTTAAAGTAGGCGCAATCAACTTTTTTGAGGAGCCCGACGGCGGCATTCATCGCTTAGGACATGAGTTTTTAGACTACATCAAACAGATGGAAGTCGCGCTGACCGGGTCCGCTGCCAGTTTTGATGAAGGGCTGGTACCGAGTTTTGCAGAAGCTACTCTGCAGGCTGCAGAAGTGCCCTTCAGTTTGGACTCTGGCAACCACATCTTTTTCTATGGGCCACCTGGAACCTTCACGCATATTCCATTTTGGTACGCCCTAGATCTTGACCCGTGGGTCTCTCAGCTGCAGTCAGGCGCTGCGCTAAAAGACAAAATCGTACTGATTGGCGGAACGGCTCAGCTGCTTCAAGACTTTCATCAGACACCTTTTTCGGAAAGTCTGCTCTACCCAGACTCAATTGCTGGCGTAGAAGTTTTAGCAAACACGATTGCCACGCTGCAAGAAGACAGAGCGCTGCGATCGCTTATTCGACAGGCCTGGCTCAACGCTGCAATCGTGCTGATACTGGGCCTTGCTGCAGCCTCGCTGATGCATCGCATCCCGCGACAAAAGCCGCTGCGGCGGCTGCTGCTTGGCGCTAGCGTAGCGCTCCTTTGGATGGCCCTAAGCTACGGGCTCTTTGTCAGTCAGCGGCTGATTTTGATCACGGCGATGCCAGCGTTGACCGTCCTAGGCATCACGGCCGTTGACTTTACTTCTGGGTTCTTCTCTGAGCGACTGCGGAAGAAGACATTGCGCAATACGCTGGCGCGGTACGTCACCTCGCCCATTGTTCAAGAAATCATCAGTCAGCAAGACGATTTTCAAGATTTACTCACGGTTCGAGAGAATGCCATCACCGGCGCTATTCTAAGCGATCGCTACCGCATCCTTAAGGTGCTGGGCTCAGGTGGATTTGGTGAAACCTATCTAGCAGAAGACACACAGCGGCCTGGCAATCCTACCTGCGTGGTCAAACAGCTCAAGATTATCAGCGACAATCCTCGAACACACCGACTGGCGCAGCGACTGTTTGCTTCTGAGGCTGCTACCTTAGAGAAGCTTGGCGAGCACGATCAGATTCCGCGTCTGCTGGCCTATTTCGAGTACAACTATGCATTTTACCTGGTTCAAGAGATGGTCGAAGGTCAGCTGCTGCGAGACCTGCTAGCCGATCATCAGCCGATGTCTCAGCGCAGCGTCGTCGATATGCTGCTGAGCCTGCTGCCGGTGGTGCAAATGGTGCATGAGCGCGGGGTCATCCACCGTGACATCAAGCCTTCTAATATTATCCAGCGCGACAAAGACGGTCAGTATGTGCTGATCGATTTCGGGGCAGTTAAGCAGATTTCCAACCGCCTCACCGATACTAGCGCTCGCATTACCTCAACGGTGGGCATTGGGACCCAGGGGTACATGCCAAGTGAACAGTCTGCTGGTCTGCCCAACTTTAGCAGCGATCTCTACGCGCTAGGCGTGACGGCTATTGAGGCGCTAACCGGCCTACCGCCGCACGCGCTGCAGCGCAGCCAAAACGGAGAAATTTTATGGACTCATAAAATTAAGGATCTCGTGCCTCGTCTAGCCGCTGTGATCAACCGCATGG
>JAAHIA010000165.1 GCA_010671975.1 Leptolyngbya sp. SIO4C1
GACTGTCCAGCTGTAGAAGCGACGATGAGGCTTCTGCTGAGCGATGGAGGCAATCGTTTGCTCAGCCCGCTCCTCTTCGAACGTGACTAGGTAAATCAGCGGATACTGAGCCTGTACTAATACGCTTAGCTCTTCTTTCATCAGAATCGCCCTCACCGAGATGGCCAAAAATCAACGCTTGCTGAGCAAAACCCGCCAAACAGCGAGCACCTAGCGAGAGCCCAGCGCTAGCAGGGCACCAGCTCTCCCTCATCAGAGCGAACTGAATCAGGAACCAAACCTGACAAATCTTCTAGCAAAAGCGACTTGTCATCAGAGCAAGCGTGCGACTCGACTGCCGACAGCTCACCATCTTTCAGCACCACAGGTGTTTCGCATCGAGGGCAGGCATGAACCCGATGTGTCTGACCGTAGCCCTCTACACCGTCAACCACCTCAGAATGCGTTAAATAGAAGCCAATTGCCCGCTCAGCTAGTGCCGACATGGCTTCACCGTCAACTGCCGAACGAATCTTTAACTGGCGGTGCAGGTCATTCGAGAGATACAACGTGACCTTATGCTTCTCTTGCATATCAACCTTGAATAGAATTACCCGGGTATGTAGCTACAGTAGCGGGGCTAGAAAATGCTGTCAAGACAGCATGCCGCTATGACAGCATTTTGTTTACAATCATTTACAGTAGCGCTGCGGCAGCGTCTATCGGTGCTGCATCCGGACTATCTGTGATCGCGCTGATTGCGTCAGGTCTGGCTGATCTGATTAAATAGGTATCCGGATAAAAATAGTACATGGATACGCCAGCGCCGACTGGGGGATTCCATTCATGAATTGTTCAGTCTAATTTCCAGAGTCGTTTTGTATGCCGCTGTCTGCCGCTGACTCCGCCAGCACCTTTCCGTCTTTAGAAAAGGCGCTCAAGCATTTCTTCGGCTACGACGAGTTTCGCTATCGGCAGCGCACGGTGATTGAGCAGGCGCTCAAAGGCCGCGACAGCTTAGTCGTCATGCCCACCGGCGGCGGTAAATCGCTCTGCTATCAGCTGCCGGCCTTGCTCAAAGTTGGGGTGACCATTGTCGTATCGCCGCTGATTGCCCTGATGCAGGACCAGGTACAGGCGCTGCAGGATAACGGCATCGCGGCCACCTTTTTGAATAGCAGCCTATCGCAGTCGGAGCTGCGATCGCGCGAAGCCCGGCTGCTCACCGGCGACATTAAGCTGCTCTATGTTGCACCGGAGCGGCTGCTCAACGCCAGTTTTTGGCCACTGCTGCAGCGCCTGCAGCAGACGGTAGGCATCAGCGCCTTTGCTATTGATGAAGCCCACTGCGTCTCAGAGTGGGGCCATGATTTTCGACCCGAGTACCGGCAGCTCTATCAGCTCAAGCAGCAGCTGCCGCAGGTGCCAATTATGGCGCTGACCGCTACGGCCACTGAGCGCGTTCGCACCGACATTGTGCAACAGCTGCGGCTGAGCGATCCGCAAATCTATGTTTCTGGCTTTAATCGGCAGAATCTATATTACGAAGTTCGTCCAAAGCCGAAGCAGGCCTATGCCCAGCTTTTAGCGCTAGTCAGACAGCAGGCTGGCGCCGGCATTATCTACTGCCTCAGCCGCAAGCGCGTAGATGAAGTCGCCTTTCGCCTGCGGCAGGACGGCATTGCGGCGCTGCCCTATCACGCTGGGCTCAGCGACGATGAGCGCCGCGAAAATCAGGCTCGATTCATTCGTGACGATGTGCGCATCATGGTGGCCACGATTGCCTTCGGCATGGGTATCAACAAGCCGGACGTGCGCTTTGTAATTCACTATGACGTGCCCCGTAACTTAGAAAGCTACTATCAAGAGGCCGGGCGCGCTGGGCGTGACGGCGATCCGGCCCACTGCGCCATCTTCTTCAGCTATGCCGATGTGGCGACAGTTGAGTTCTTAATCAATCAGAAACCTAGCGAGCCAGAGCAGCGTATCGCTCGACAGCAGCTGCGGCAAATTATTAACTATGCTGAGAGCGCCGTCTGCCGTCGCAAAATTCAGCTGAGCTACTTTGGGGAATCTTTTGCCGGCAGCTGTGGCAACTGCGACAACTGTCTCAGTCCGCCACCGGTTGAAGACTGGACGGTTGAGGCCCAGAAGTTCCTATCCTGCGTGGCCCGCTGTCGCGAGCGCTTTGGCATGAACCACATTATCGACGTGCTGCGCGGCTCTCAGAAAAAGCGGATTGTGGAGCTCGGGCATGACCAGCTTTCGACTCACGGCATTGGCAAAGACCGCAGCGTTGACGAGTGGCGCACCCTCTGCCGCTCGCTGCTGCATCAGGATTTACTCGAAGAAACCACAGATGGCTACTCGGTGCTGCGGCTGAACGCCGGCAGCTGGCAGGTACTCAAACAGCAGATTCCTGTCCACATTCACGTGCCGCAGCGGGCAGAGACGGCCCGTAAGACCAGCGATGACGCACAGCTCAGCCCCGAAGAAAGCCTGCTGCTAGGGCGGCTGCGATCGCTGCGCAAGCGGCTGGCTGACGAGCAGTATGTGCCCCCCTACGTCGTCTTCTCTGAGGCCAGCCTGCGGCAGATGGCTCAGCAGCGCCCGGTGACGCCGGCCGCGTTTGCGCAAATCTCAGGCGTGGGCAAGCGTAAGCTAGAGCAGTATGGTGACACCTTTACCGGTGAGATTGCCCAGTTCTGCCGCGAGCACAGCTTAGATTCTGCCGCAGACTTAGCAGACTCAAGCGCGGCTGCTCCCGCTGCTCAGTCCCGCGCGGTGGCCGATACCCATTTCGTGACTCAAACGCTGCATCAGCAGGGTCTCTCTGCCGCTGAGATTGCCGTCGAGCGCGGCTTGCGGCTCGGCACTATCATCAACCACCTAACGCTGCTGCTAGAAGCGGGTGAAGCCGTTGAGCTTGACCGGCTAGTCTCCCCTGAGCGACAGGCCCCGATCTTCGCTGCGATTGAAAAAGCCGGACCGCATTCGCTGCGCAGCATTCGCGACGAGCTCGGCGAAACGTTTGACTACAACGAGATTCGCTTAGTCAGGGCCGCCTGGGAACTGCGGCACAGCTCTGAGGGCGGGTCGTGAGGGCGAGCTGTGAGGCAAGGAGAATTGAGCGATCTACTGGGCCTCTGCTCCGTTTTCAGCTGGCTGCACTGAGGTCTTGAGGCTGGCTGCCATTGCCTGCTTGATAACTTCTAGCTGCTTCGCTGCTCGCCCACTGGCCAGCGTTGCTCTTGCCTGCTCAAACCCCTGCTCTAGGGTGCTGGCTGCGCCGCAGCGCCAGAGGTAAAATCCCCCGTTCCAGATAGCGGATTGAGCCAGCTCTAGCTCGCCGCCGGTGAGCGCCTGCGCTAGCTGCGTCATGTACTGTGCTAGAGACGCCAGCGGCGGATCGATGGCCGTAAAGCCGTAGTCGCGCGGATGCAGCAGCAGACGCTCAAACTGCAGCTGTCCATCTTTTAGCTGACCCAGACCTAAGATCGCGGTGCGATCGCGCGGCAGGTCGCAGCTGCCCTCCAGCCCTTTGACCGTGGTAAATAGCGCTGTTTCTCGCTGATGAAAGGTTTCACAGGTGCGATCTTCGGTAGGCGGATGCACATAGCCGCTGACCAGATGCGTTTCACCGGCATAGGGCGACCACATAATCTCAATTGTGGCAAACGGCGGTCGCTTGCCAATCTGGTCGCGGTAGGGCACCATCGCCTGCGCCTGCGGAAAGTGATTGGGCAAGTAGACAAAGCCCAGCCCGGTTTCTGCCAGCACCTGCTGCACCTGTTCTAAGCTGAGCCGGTGCCAGGGCAGCCCCAGCGCCTGAAAAATCTCAATAAAGGGTAGACCCTGTTTGGTGGGCATGCGATCGCCGCCGTGCAAAACCACTGGAGCCTGGTTGGCCGCTAGCAACAGCGCCGTCAGCGGTGCCACCGGGGCCGTGCGGCTGCGCCCGTCGTATGGGCAAGACAGCACCGTCACCGGATAGGCAGCCCGAATCGGCGCGAGCTTCGGCCCCAGCGCGTCGTAGCAGTCAAGCAGGCCAGCCAGCTCAACCGGCGTGGGGCGCTTAATCCGATGGGCAATCATAAAAGCGCCAATCTGCGCCGGCGTGGCCACCTGCTCTAGCATCAGGCGGGTGGCCGTAGCGGCCTCGGTGCGGCTGAGATCTTTAGCAGTATGGCTACCGCTGCCTACTTTTTTCAACAATGTGCGAAACGCTTCACTCATAGACGGCCCTCCCTAGCTGGCCGCTAGCAAAGTCGATGGCTCGTTTAGCGACTCAAAGGTAGTAGCCGCCAGCGTCTCTACAAGAGAACAAAACTGCTGGATGGGCGGAATCTGTAGCCGATCTTGGGTAGTCACCATCACCACGCGACGCATCAAAACCGGTGCAGCCGTACGGCGAACGGCCAGCGCCGAATCGTGGCGACAGTCGGTCAGCGCGGAGCGCGGCAGCAGCGCAATCATATCGCCTTGGCGCACCACGCCGCGAAAGGCGTCTAGCGTATTGAGCTCTAGCGCGACTTTGAGCTCAGCATCAATGTCATGAAACTGCTCCTGCACTAGCCGCTGCATACCGTAGCCGTCTTTAAACACCACTTGAGCATAGTGGGCAATCAGAGGCCAGGGTACAACCTGATGCTCGGTCAGCGGATGATCGGCAGCCATCAAGATTTCAACCGGCTCTTCGTAGAGCGGCGTTACCGCCATCTCTAGATTGCTAGTCAGCAGCGGATTGTGCATGACAATAGCAATATCAACTAGGCCATCGCGCAGCACTTTGAGCGAGCGATCGCTGCCCAGAGCCGTCACCCGCAGCTGCACCTCCGGATAGCGCTGACAAAACTGCGTGATGATAGGCGGCAGCAAATGCGAGCAGACTGAATGAATACCAGCAATACAGAGCTCTGACTGTTTACCAGCAATCAAGTCTGAGACATCCTGCGAGGCCTGCTGCCATTCCTGACAGATGCGACGCGCGCGCGGCAGCAAGCGCTCACCACCAATAGTGAGCTTAGCCTGCGCAGTCCGATGAAACAGCGGCAGCCCTAAAGCCTCTTCCAAACTGCGGATCTGACGGCTCACGGTTGACTGAGTAATGCCGCACTGCCGCGCTGCTGCTTGAAAACTGCCGGTTTCAGCCACTGCTAAGAAAGCCTGTAACTGCTCTAAGCGCATAGTTTCTGCTCACCCTTCTCAGACATTTCCTTAGTCTGCTGCTCTGTAGTCGCGATGCTTCTCATGTGAGTTAGCGCAAAGCACCGGCTCGCGCTGAGCTTGAGCTGCCAGACCTGCTGCTCTAAAACCGAACGTCCAAGCCGCGTCCAGCGATACCGCTAACGCGCTAGCTACGGTAGACCAACCACCACGATATGCGCTATCAATCTAGCCCGATTGCAATCTTTGCATGGTAGACCGTGATACCGCTTGATAAACGCATCGTTGTAAACCTGCCGCTAATGTCAGCAGCCGCTGACAAAGTCCGCCGGCCTAGCGGCATCTTGCTTGAACAAAGCTTATTAAAGACTCAAATTTACCACAGGCTGGGAGCTAGCGCGACTGCTCAGCCGCTGTTTCGACCAGAGCCTGGCCGTCAGCAGCTGCGAATATTGCTGGGCTAGCCGCTGGCTCCATCTGCTTCAGAGCGGCCTGCGCATGGACCTGCACCCGACTGTCCGCGTCGGTCAGCAGCGGTATCAGGTAGCCTAGCAGGTGAGTGGCGCGCAGGCGGCTAAGGCTCAGCGTTACCGATAGTTTGACCTCAGTCGGCTGAGCGGCCAGATCGACTGTCTCTAGCCAGTTGGCTAGCGGCTGTAGGGCCTGCTGACGCTGTTCAATAGGCTGCTGCCCTAGCGCCTGTATAGCCTCACTACGGACGACCGGGCTTAGCTCCAAAGCCTGCTCTAGGCCGCGATAGGCACCGGCCTCTGACAGCCAGCTGAGCGCGCGGACTAGCTCAATCTGCAGCAGCTCAGGCGTGGTTTCACGCAGCAGGCAGCGGGTCAGTACGGGCGCTGCCTGAGGTCCACCTAGTCGGCCCACTGCGATCGCAGCGCTGCAGCAAACATCCAGTCGAATATCCTGCAAACGCAGCGCTAGCCGCTCAATAAGCGACTGAGCATCGCGCAGATCGTGCCGACGACTCAGAGCCAAGATAGCTTCTCGACGCACGGCAGCGGCCGGATCGTTCAAAGCTGCTAGCAAAACCGGCGTCACCCGATCGTCGTGAAAGCTGCCCAATGTTTCGACTGCCAGATAGCGCAGCTCGGCATCTTCATCTGAGGCCACGGCTAGCAGGGGAGCAATCACCGGACGCTGCCGAATTTGTGAGAGGGCCTTAACCGCCAGCCGCCGCTGCTGCCCCTGCGCCAGCAGCTGAGTTAGTGTATCGATTGTCAGCGAGCCCATCTGCGCTAGCATCTGGGCTGCCACCGCGCTGAGGTCATCGTCGTCACTGTCAATCATCAGCTGGGCGAGCACAGTCACGACTTCAGGCCGATGAAAAGCGCCTAAAATGCGAATGACAAACCAGCGCAGCTCCACCTCCGCTGTCGCAGCCTGGGCAAGGTCAATCAGGGGGGCGATCGCAGCGTCTCCAAGCTCGGGCAGCCGCTTAGCTATCTGCCAGCGAGTTTGAAAATCACCCTCGATCAACGTTTGAAACGCTTGCATCAGCTCGACATTGGCCTGATCGACCAGAGTGGCTGCTTTCGATTGATTTGTCGATGACCCCATGCAGAATCGCTCCTGCTTTAC
Source organism: Leptolyngbya sp. SIO4C1 (assembly GCA_010671975.1). Lineage (GTDB taxonomy): Bacteria > Cyanobacteriota > Cyanobacteriia > Phormidesmidales > Phormidesmidaceae > SIO4C1. The sequence continues at coordinate 6,745 of JAAHIA010000165.1, forward strand.
AAAAAACATGATTAGGCAGCTCTATTATGGGGTCGATAGCGCTGAGAAGACTACCCAGACCAGTCAAAGTCTGCATAAGCTAAATGCAATTTTTGCATAGTCTACCCCAACTGTTTCTGCAGATACCAAGCGGCTAAAAAGCTCTGAGATTTTATGGAGCCTACGGAAAGACCGTCAAACGCTGTTAAACGCAGATGCCTTAGGCAAGGCTATCCGCTAGCCTCAATCGTGCTCTAATCGCTAATATCAGGAGCCGCCATGCAGTTTTTGCATTGGATTCATGCAGGTAGCTCAAAAGAAATTAAGAAACGTAACGAGCGATACAAAAATAGCTTTTGTTGTTCCATAGGCTATCGATAACTCGACAGCAAGCGAGCTATTTTAGCTCCTGAAGCGATTCCTTATTAAGTGTGTGAAGTGGGTGTTTCGCATTCACTTTTTGAAAGCAAGGCATCCACTTTATTTCTTCTAAGGGCGCTTTTCTGGTGTTCATTATGAACGGCTGGAAATTAGCTGTTTCGATAGAGTTATCGCAGTTTCTTTACATGGGTTAGCGCCGTGGTAAGTGCTTCCGCTGAAAACAAAACCAAGCTGAATAAGTTTGAAAAGTTCAAGGCAGAAAAAGACGGCTTAGCAGTTAAAGATGAGCTGGAAAAGTTTGCTGCAATGGGCTGGGAAGCGGTTGACGAAACCGATCTGACTCAGCGGCTGAAGTGGCTCGGCGTATTCTTTCGGCCAGTAACGCCTGGCAAATTCATGCTGCGCATGCGCATGCCCAACGGAGTTTTATCCGGGCACAAGATGCGCGTTCTAGCTGAGATTGTGCGCCGCTACGGCGACGATGGCAGCGCCGACGTGACAACCCGACAAAACATTCAGCTGCGCGGCGTGCGGCTGGAGGATGTGCCGGATATCTTTGAGCGACTAGAGCAGGCCGGCATGACCTCTGTACAGTCGGGCATGGATAATGTGCGCAATATCACTGGTTCACCCGTCGCGGGTATTGATGCCCACGAGCTGATTGATACACAGGGGCTAGTGATCAAGGTGCAAGACATGATCACTGCTAACGGTGAAGGCAATGCGGCTTTCACCAACCTGCCCCGCAAGTTTAATATTGCCATCGAGGGCGGACGTGACAACTCGGTTCATGCCGAGATCAACGATATTGCGTTCGTGCCAGCCTACAAGGAGGGCGAGCTAGGCTTCAACGTACTGGTGGGAGGGTTCTTCTCAGCAACTCGCTGCGCCGCCGCCATTCCGCTGAACGCCTGGGTGCCGCCAACTGACGATGTGGTAGATCTGTGTCGGTCAATTCTGAATGTGTATCGCGACAACGGTCCTCGGGCCAACCGACAGAAGTCTCGTCTGATGTGGCTGATCGACAGCTGGGGCTTAGAAAAGTTTCGAGCCGAAGTTGAAAAAGACTACGGCAAGCCCTTAGCAACTGCGGCTGAGCACGATGAGATTGACTGGGAAAAGCGCGACCACATTGGCGCCCACGCCCAGAAGCAACCGGGGCTCAACTATGTGGGTCTGCATGTGCCGGTGGGTCGGCTGCAGGCTGACCAGATGTTCGACCTGGCTCGACTGGCTGAAGTCTACGGCAGCGGCGAGATTCGACTAACGGTCGAACAGAACATAATCATTCCTAACATTCCTGACTCACGTCTGGAGGCGTTTTTGGCAGAACCGCTGCTAGCGCAGTTTTCGATTACGCCAGAGCCGCTGGTGCGATCGCTGGTTTCTTGTACCGGCGCGCGGTTTTGCAACTTTGCGCTGATTGAGACTAAGCAGCGAGCGCTGGCGATGGCTCAGGAGCTCGACGCTGAGCTCGAGATTCCTCAGACGGTCAGGATTCACTGGACGGGCTGCCCCAACTCTTGTGGTCAGCCGCAGGTGGCCGATATCGGTCTGTTAGGAACAAAGGCTCGTAAAGACGGCAAAGCGGTCGAAGCCGCTGACGTCTACACGGGAGGCAAAGTGGGCAAGGATGCTCATTTGGGCAGCCGTTCGATGAAAGGGGTTCCCTGTGAAGACCTGAAGGCGGTATTGCGAACAATGCTGATAGAGCATTTTGGTGCTCGACCCAAAGTCGCCCAAAATGGCTCGACTGCCGCTTCTTAAGCAGCAGTCAGTAAAAAGCCTGAGATGGCATCTCAGGCTTGCAAATTCAAATTAAGTTTATCCAATTAGGAGCGTAGCACAGATGCTCGGAGAGATGTGGTCCTTTAGGGGACGCTATAAAATTCTCCACATGACGTGGTTTGCCTTTTTTCTGTCGTTTGTCGTTTGGTTCAATTTAGCGCCTTTAGCAACTGCAATTGCCGAGGACTTCGGTCTAGAGCCGGGTCAGATTCGGACAATTGCAATCTGTAACGTAGCGCTGACGGTCCCGGCGCGTGTCATTATTGGCATGCTGCTCGATAAGTACGGGCCTCGTCTCACCTATTCGCTGCTGCTGATGTACGCAGCGATCCCTTGTATTGCTTTTGCCTCAGCCCAAAACTTTAATCAACTGGTGATCAGCCGTTTGGCGCTCAGCATCGTGGGTGCAGGCTTTGTGATCGGCATTCGGATGACAGCCGAATGGTTTCCGCCCAAGGAGATTGGCCTGGCCGAGGGCATCTACGGCGGCTGGGGTAACTTTGGTTCAGCCTTTTCGGCTTTTACCTTGGTGACCATTGCCAGCGCCCTGAGCTTTTTCCCGGGTGCTTTTCAGGTGATAGATGGACCGATGCTTAACTGGCGCTTTGCGATCGCAGGCACCGGTATCATCGCAGCGCTTTACGGCATTCTTTACTATTTCAGCGTGCAAGACACCCCGCCGGGCAAAGTCTACCAGCGTCCGGCCAGCGCTCGCGGCTTAGAAGTGACTACCGTGCGCGACTTCTGGGGCCTGATGCTGATGAACCTGCCGCTGTCTGGCATCTTGATTGTGCTGGCCTGGCGTCTATCTAAAGTGGGCTTCCTAACGCCGACCGGGTTTACGATTGCTGTTCTAGCGCTGATCGGACTGTATCTTTTCCAAGCCTACAACTGCTGGGCAGTCAACAAGGATCTGCTA
>JAAHIA010000166.1 GCA_010671975.1 Leptolyngbya sp. SIO4C1
AAACGCACTTTGGCCGTCAACGGCTTGCTGCTTCGGTAAGCTATCAGTATGTTCCATATGGCGGTGCTCTCTTGTTTCTACACGTTAATCCTGCTCTAGCTTAAGCAGCGTTTACGAGCCCATCCTCTCTATTTAGTAAGAAATTTTCAGATTATTACCCAGGGGTGAGGGAGAACGGACTAGGCTCGGCTACGGTTAGCAACAGCAAAAACGCAGCAAAAACGCAGCAGGATTAGTATGCAGGGCTTGAAAGGAAAAAACGTCTTAATTACTGGGGCAAGTACCGGTATCGGGCGCGCGATCGCAATTCGATTTGCCAAAGAAGGCGCCAACGTTGCCATTAACTACTACAGTAGCGAAGCCGAAGCGCGCGAAACGCAGGATCTTGCTGAAGCAGCCTGCAGCGAAATTCAAGGCTGCGGCGTTGAAAGCATTGTGGTGCAGGCCGATGTCTCTCAAGCAGCGGACGTCGACCGCATGTTTGATCGCGTTTACAGCGAGTTTGGCGGCTTGGATATTTTGATCAACAATGCCGGCATTCAGATGGAAGGCGCTTCCCATGAGATTGAAGTCAGCCAGATTGACAAGATGATTGCTACCAATCTTAGGGGTGCCTATCTCTGTGCTCGCAAGGCGATTCAGCATTTCTTAGCGAAGCAGCAGCCCGGTATTATCATCAATGATTCCAGCGTGCATGAAATGATTCCTCGGCCTAAGTATGTGGGCTATACCATTAGCAAAAGCGGCCTCGAAGGCATGACCCGCACGCTGGCACTTGAATATGCTCGCCACGGCATTCGAGTGAACTCGATTGGTCCAGGCGCTACCGCTACGCCTATCAATGACTGGGCGACTGACCCACAGGCCCGCCAGGAGATTGCCGATCAGATTCCTATGGGCCGCGTTGGCCAGCCCGAAGAGATGGCCGCTGCTGCTGCCTTTCTAGCCTCTGATGAAGCTGCCTACATCACGGGTCAAACTCTATTCATCGACGGTGGCCTAACCCTATTTCCCTCGTTTCGCACGCCTTGGACCTAGCCCTTCTACTGCACGCAGGCTGAGCGTAGCCGAAGCCCAACCTTCTCTTACCCTCCCATGCTAAAACCCTGGATGATTATTGGCGGCGTGACGCTGCTGATTGCACTCGGTGCCAACCTAATTCGCCCAGCCGACGTGAAGTGGTTTAGGCGGCTGCAGCGTCCGAGCTGGCTGACCTTTGAGGCGGCTATTCCTGTCATTTGGACGATTGTATTTGTCTGCGGGGCCTGGTCAGCTTACATTGTGTGGCAAACGCTGGCCTCGCCCTGGCCGCAGATGATTGCCTACATCCTGCTCGAAATTGTGACGGTAGCCTACACGCCAGTCATGTTCTGGACTCGCAGCCTCACGATTGGCACCGTGATTGGCGGTACTGGCTTTATTGGCGGCATTCTGCTGGCGCTTTGGGTTTTGCCGACGTCGCTATGGGCGGCTGTGCTGCTCATCCCCTATCTGCTGTGGAGCCCGGTTGGTACCTACATTACCTGGCGCATGGAGCAGCTTAATTAGCAGCTAAAAATCTTCTACGCTACTCTGAGCTGATGTCGTAAGCCTGAATAGGCAAAATGCGCACCCTAAAGTCGATTGGACGGTCTAGCTCTTGCTGCAGCAGCTGATGGACTAGCCGTACCTGCTCTGCCGAGATTGAGTCGCGCGGCGCGGCAACTTCTAGCTGTACCAGCAGACCGCCGTCGTCTGAGTCAATTCTCAACCGGCGAATGTCGGTGCCGCCAAAGGGGGTGCGATCGCGAATGAGACTGCTCACTGCGCTGCGGGCGCGCTCTTCAATCACCAGCTCACGTAGCGAAAACCCTAGCGGAATGCCTAGACCGCTCAGCGTGATGGCGGCGACCAGTAGCCCGTTCTTAGCGCGGCTGAGCGAACCGTACTCCTGCCAGATAAAGACAATGCCGCCGCTGAGGATAATGCCAGCCAGGTTGGTCAAAAATAGCAGCGTTGACCCTAGGGCGACATCAGTATCCGCTAGGGATAGCCCAATGCCAATAACGCTGAGCGGCGGCACGAGCGCCACCGCGATCGCAACGCCCGGCAGCGCATCGGCGACGTCTCGTCGGGTTTTAGCATAGGAGCCCGCTGCCCCCGCTGCCAGCGCAATGACCAGATCTAGCAGCGTTGGCCGAATCCGCGAGGTAATTTCTTCATTCAGGGTATTAAGCCCGAGCAAAGTAGTAAAGAGATAGGCAGAGCCGACCGTCATCAGGCAGCCAGTCAGCAAAGCCAGGCCAGCTCGCTTTAGCAGCCGCCGATTGCCAATTGACATGGCAAAGGCAATGCCTGTGATTGGCCCCATCAGCGGTGCGACAATCATCGCGCCAATAATAGTGGCCGTGCTGCCGGCCAGCAGCCCCAGCACCGAGATGACGCCTGATAAGAACAGCAGCGCATAGTAGCTGCTAGAGGGATTAGCGCTGCGCCAGAGGCTGCGGTTCAAGACCGAAAGCGGCATGGGCTTACCTTCTAGCCACTTCCACTCGCCGCTGTTGATCTGCCAGGCCGAGCGCAGGCGTCGCCAGTTGCGAATAAGGGGACGATGGAATTTTTCAGGAAACCGATGGCGCAACAAAGCCAGCAGCGATCGTCGCTTTGGCGCTTTAGGCGGTTTTTTAATCGATTTATTTGCAGTCATAGTTATAAAGAAAAATAGCCTTCAAACTGCTGCTAGAGTTTAGCCGCCTGTAGACCGTTGCAAAGGTTAGCGCAGTGCAAAAGTGCAGACTGACATCCAGACGATTGTAGCCAAACAAGGATCCGCTGAGCGCCTGTCGGCTGGCTTAGCTATTGGCTGAGCGACTGAATCAATCCATGTTGAAAAGTCTTGCTAGCCCGATTAGTTTTTTCTCTCTGATGATAGAGGTTAGGCGCAGAGTCGCAGCCTAAAATAGGCTTGTCAATTACAGCAGGCTTTGTCTTAAAAGTGTTTAGGCTTTCAAGCTAGCGGGTGCCGCAAGTAGCAGGTACCGCTTGCCCTGCTGGCTTTGTGAAATCAAGAGGTATTTATTTATGAGTATTGAAGAAAGAGCGCAGGCCACTGCTAAGAATATCGAGGGTAAGCTGCAGGAAGCAGCAGGCGAAATTACCGGTGATCCAAAAGATAAAGCTGAAGGTCAAGCAAAGCAAGCTGAAGCGCAGGCACAGCACGCTAAAGAGGATGTCAAAGACGAGCTAAAGAAGTCGATTGACTAGATTCCTCATAGGTTTAATATGAGGTCTGGGCCACTGGCCCAGGCCTTTTTTATGTCTGCCTGGGCAGGTCATGTCCATTTCCTATCATTTGAACGAGAATACCCAATGACAACAATACGGGGGCGGCTTGCCTGGCTACTGCAGGTGCTGATCTGCGTTGAACTTGCTGTGCTGCCTGTTCGGGCACAGGAAGCTGAGCCAACGCCTGTGCCTGAGGCCAGCACAGAGGCGATTGCAGCCACAACAGACGGCCTATACTTTGCTGATGTAGACGTGCGGGGCAGACCGGTTTTTCAGGTGGGCAGCCTGGCCGATCTCAGCGCGCAGCAGCGGGCCGAAATTATCAGTCGCCGCATTGCCGGCTTAATTAGCGGTCGCGATACGCTCGGTCAGGTAACTGTGCAAACAGATACTTCCCGCAATTTAGCAACGCTGCAGCTGAACAATCGCGTGCTGATGACCATCACGCAGCAAGACGCTGAAGACTATGGCACTTCTGTAGATGCGCTGGCTGAAGACTGGGCCGAGCGGCTCAACCGCAGTTTGGATAAGCCGCCACTTGCCATTGACGTGGTACAGCGGCTCAACAGCACCACGCGGCAGCTGGGGCGACAGGCGGTTGATGGTATTCCAGCTTTTGCGGGTGCGCTGATTGTGATTGTGATTACCTGGGCGATCGCGCGGGGCGTTCGCTACGCAGCCTATACCTGGGCCCAGCAGACTGAGAGCGACCACAGTACTGAAATTCTGATTGGCCGGCTGGGCTACGGCGGCGTCTGGGTAGTGGGCACTATTGTCGCACTAGGGGTAATGGGGCTCGATTTTGCGGCGCTGCTAGGGGCGCTCGGCTTAACCAGCGTGGCTATCGGCTTTAGCTTGAAAGACGTGCTCAGCAACTATATTTCTGGCGTGATTTTGCTAGCTGCGCGGCCCTTTCGGCTAGGCGATCAGGTGGTGATTGAAGACTATGAAGGCACGATCACGCAGATTCAGCTGCGGGCAACGACGCTGACCACCTACAACGGCAGCGTTGTGTATATTCCCAATCAGGAAGTCTTTCAAGCCAGCGTGATCAATCACACGGCTTCTCAGAGTCGGCGCAGCTCCGTGATGGTTGGCATTGACTACGATGCTGATATCACGCGCGCTGTTCAAGTGATTTTAGCTGCGATCGCAACTGTTGAGCACGCGCAAAATGAGCCCAAACCCGATGTGCTAGTCCATGAGCTTGCAGCCAGCACGGTCAATCTAGAAGTGCGCTTTTGGGTCAACTCTCGACGAGCTAGCTTTTTGCAGACGACCTCGCTCGTATCCCAAGCCATTAAAGAAGCGCTCCAGAAAGAAGCGATTGAAATGCCCACTGAAATCTACACGCTGTTGTTTCGCAACGCGCCGCCGCTGCCAGAGTCAGTTACCAAGTCGGCGCAGGCGACGCTATCAGAAGCAGAATCGTCGTAGATTGAGCGTCGTCGCAGATCGAGCGGTAGACGCTGTAGCCGCCAAACTCTTTCTAACGATGGATGACTGCTCGAATGGAATTTGGCACTGTGACAAGCATCTGTTTAAGGCCGGCTTCGCGGCGGGTCTCAATCGATTTTAATATCACAGGCAATTCACTATGAGCAATTCAAACAATCCTCACAACGCAGCAGCTGACACTTACGATCGCGGCATTGTTCCTGCTGAGACAGCGGCTCGCAAAGAGCGAGAAGGCGACGACTATAAAGAGACCCCTGATAGTACCGAAGGCACGCCTAAAACGACAGACGGCTACACCGTTGATAGCGAAGGCCGAGCTAACAACTTTGCGATAGAGCCGGAAATGTATGTCGAAGAACCTGGCGACTTGAGAGAAGAGAAGCAGGCCAGCGCCGCTGAGCGCCAGGCAGAAATGTCAGAGGCTAACCAGACTAGTGAAGATGGCAAGCTCGATCAAGATTCAGACGATCGCGGCAAGGGCGTTGGCATTATTTAAGTGCCTGAGCGAATGTAAGACAGCGCTCAGCTGAGCCATCTTTGAGCGACATGGAGGCGAAGAAGCTATTTTTCTTCGCCTCCATGTTTTAAGCTGGGCTTACTATGGCATCTCTAAAAAAAATTCGGTCCTGGTTAACGGCAGCTCAGCAGGCAATACAGCTGCCGTGGAGCAACATGCGGCAGTCAGTCTCTCAAACCGATACGGTTGAGCTGCCGCTCGAACAGTTTCAGAAGCTGCGGCAAATTATTCAGGCGCTACCGCCGCCGCCCGGTCATGTTGCCGCCGTTCGTACCGCCCTCAAAGATGCGGTTGAAGCCTGGCGCACCTACGATAACGCACCCAATGCGCTAGTGGTTTTGACCGAGCCGACCGAAACAGCGGTTGAAATCCTAGAGCAGGCAATTCAGACGGACGAGCTGCCCTTTTCCCTCAAGACTCACTACATTGACAGCTGGCAGTCCCGCCCGGATGACTATCTCAGCATTCAAGAGCATCTTTGTCAGGCAGTTGGGCAGATCTACCATCAGTCTGACTCGGCCGAGACCATCTCACTCGGCCTAATCCCCTGCCTAGATCACTATTTTTTACGCTGCGTCGATGGCCTAGAAGCAATTGAGGTGCTGCGCAATGCGGTGGTTGAGAGAACCGACTGCTTCTGGCTGATTGGCTGCAATCACTGGGCCTGGCAGTTTCTCGATCGGATCTGCTACCTAGAAGCTTATTTAGAAAAAACCATGGCGCTACCTCAGATTCAGCCGCAGCAGGTCAAACACTGGCTGTATGAACTGATCAGCGCCATTGAGATTGAGCCGTTTGAAACAGACCCGGACGCAGATGCCAAAGTTTCTGAAGACTGGGATTCTGCAGCGGAAAAGGCCTTTTTTCACGACATTGTTGACACCGCAGCAGGCATTGCGCACGTGGCAGCCTATGTTTGGCTCAATTCGCTGTCATACGAGCTGAACGATCCGGATGTCGATCAGCCCTCAGCAGACTCAGTTGAGCCCCTCGGTCGGGTGAAGCGGTCTCAGGTCAAGCTGCCAAAGCTGCCCAGCCTTGATGCCGCCGATCGCTACTTGCTCTATGCCATCTTGCTGCACGGCAGTCTGTCAAGCCAGCATCTGATGCAGAGCCTGGCAGAGCCTGCCGGGAGAGTGCAGGCGCAGCTGCAAAAGCTCAAACGACAGGATGTTGTTGAACAATATCGCAGTGGGTGGCGCGTTAACCCAAGCTACTACCTCAGTTTGAAAAAACACTTAATGCGCAACAACTTTTTAGTGGGAGATCCTGACGCATGAATCAGCTAGCTACGCTCAGAGAACGCTTCTACCTGCTGGCACAGGGCAAAGCCGATCAGGCGGCCAATGAAACTGCCAAGAAAGCCCAAGAGCTGCTAGCTGAAATTACGGCAGGTAAAATCTTTCAGGCGCTGGTGATTATCCTCATCAGCTATGCGGCTCTCTTTGTCGCCGATCGGCTGATTAACTGGCTCTCAGAGCGAGTGCCAATCCAGCTGCGGCTTAGCGTTAAGCAGTCTCTACCTTTTTGGCGCGGGCTGATTTTTGCGATCGCGGGCGGCTTCATCCTCAATCTTTTCTTAAATCTGTCGCCCAGCAATGTGCTAGCCGTAACGGGGACAGTGGCCGTTGCCCTAGGGTTTGCCTTTAAAGATCTGGTCAGCTCTATTATTGCCGGTATTTTAGCGCTGTTTGAGCGGCCCTATCAGGTGGGCGACCGGATTGAGATCAAAGACTACTATGGTGAAGTGATCGGCTACGGGCTGCGCGGCGTGCAAATTCAAACGCCGGATGACAATATTGTCACCATTCCCCACAACACGATCTGGACCGAGCCGATCTCAAGCGCTAACAAAGGCAATCTAGAAGCGCAGATAGTCACTAATTTCTACTTTGAGCATGCTGTTGATATCGATCGCGTCAATCAAATTCTCTATCGAGTCGCCCAAACCAGCAAGTACACACAGCTCAAGCTGCCGATTGTCGTCATCACAGAAGAACGACCGTGGGGCACCCACTTTAAGCTTAAAGCCTATCCCATGGATGCCCGCGACGAATTTGTTTATAAAACCGATCTGACCCAGCGAGCCAAACAGATGTTTGCCCGCTACGACATTGGCTATCCTAAGCTGCCCGGCACAATCTCAGAAGACGGTCAAATCTCTCTTGAATGAGCAGAAGTCTCCCTTTCGAGGGAAGCCAAACTGACTGATTCGCTGTATCATGTAAATAATATAGTTACTGTTACATTCACAACCTAATTCGCGGTTAAGACTGCGGCTTTAGCTAGCCGGCGAATCTAGGGCTTCACTGGTGTATCAGTTTCGTCATTACGATGACGATAAACAAACAGTAGAACAGTAAGGAGATTTTGCCTATGACTTTGGTGCAATGGCAGCCTTTTCGCGAAATGGAACTGCTTCGTCGCCAGATGGATCGTTTGTTAGAGGACATTGATACGCTGAGCGGTCCCTCGCCTAGCAAGCAGCACAACTGGATTCCTGCTATCGAGACTATTGAAGCCAATGATTCAATTGTGCTCAAAGCTCAGATTCCGGGCGTGCGCGCTGAAGATTTAGACGTCCAAGTGTCACGCAACGGCGTTCTCATTGCCGGCGAATATCGGCAGGAAGAGCAGCCCGATCGAACTCACAGCGAATTTCACTACGGCCGGTTTCGCCGAGTTGTTCCGCTAAGCACTGCGGTTAAGAATACGGAGGCCAGTGCCCGATTTAAGGACGGCATTTTGCAGCTAACGCTGCCGAAAGTTGAGCCTGAGGTCAACCGGGTGCACCGCGTGCAGATTAGCAATCGGGCAGACAGCGTTAGCAGCATTGAGAGCAATGCCGAGAGCATACCGCTTAATGCCTCAGAGCCTGATAGCTCAGCCAAGCACAGCTAAAATTTTCAATCTGCGATCGCAAAGCGCGATCGCAGATTGCGCTTAGAGACGGCTTTTTCCCAACAAGCTGTTTCAGAGAAGCCTCTGACGCTGTATTCGACGTCCCACTAACGCTACAGAGGCAAGCCCCAGAAAATGACGTAGATCAAGGCTCCGGTTACGATACCGTAGCAGCATGAGGCGAACGTCCAGAACGAATGTCGGCCGTAGCGCCAGATAGTAGCTGCCATCGTAGCCGAGAACAGCAGCTCACCAATCGGCAGCGCGAAGCCATAGAGATTGCTGGCCATGCCTAGCAAGATTATTGCCCAAATGCTGAAGACAAAATAGAGATTGAATAAGGGAATGCGGCTCTTAATCCGAAAGAGCGTCGTAAAAAAGCTGATATAGAACACCACCGCAAAGGGCAGTATTGCAGCTGCTATGCTGCGCAATCCATTGCCTAAGCTGATAGCAAATGCGCCAATGATGAAATAGATCGTAAAGCTAATCAAAATTGTCAGCGCAGTTGCGATCGCCAGCGTATTGGCCACCACCTTAAGGATATGTCGAGCTGACTGCTCATTCGACTGGTTCGACTGGCCGTTTAGCTGGCCGTTCGACCGATTGTTTGAGTCTGATGGAGGAGCCATAGCTAGAGCCGTGCCTCGCTAGAGGTTTTGAGTAGAAGTGTATCAGCCGCGTAGGTTTTCCACCGCTTTTTTTTCCGCTCTGCTACGAGCGGCGTCACTTTGAACTCGGGTACGCTGCCGGCCGTGACGTCGACTCTCAGCGCCGAATAGGGTCGACGCTTTTCACTACCGTGGCCGCTGCGCCCAATAAAGCAGTGCGACTTAGCGACCGTTTGCGGCTGACCATCTACATTGTCTACCAGCTCGCTGCCTTCTGGCCGCTGTCGCCGCAGGCTAAAGCCGCTGCCGCCGCAGACTAGCCAGTGCGTGTGGCTATCGGCATGACCGGTATCAAACGTTTCAATATGTTCAAAGCAATGGGCATGACCGCAGATAACTAAGTCTACGAGAGAGCGGCCGGCTGTGCGATCGCCAAGCGTTTGCTGCACGGTATCTAACACATTTTGCAAGTTCTGACGCACGGCCAGCGTTTGTCCCTGCGACCATTTTGTTGCCTCTGTCACATACGGCGGATGGTGAAAGAACAGGACTCGACCTCGCACTGCATCATTCTGCCAAGAGCGCAGCAGAGACTGCCGCAGCCAGTCCATCTGCTCTAGATCGACGGTGATATCTTCGCGGTGAGCCGAAAGCTGCATGTCAATATCGCGCAGCTGCTCGTCAATCTGCTCAATCTTGGCGTAGTCATCTTCCATCTCATCGGTTGACTCGCTCAGGTCAACAGTTGCCACAGCCAGCTGATCTAGCCGCGCCTGCTTATCTTGTACTAGCTGTCGGCGCTTTTCTCTGAGCGTCTGCCGCAGCGCTCGACCAGCTTCTGTCTCGGGCAGCGGGGGAGGTTTGTTAAACGTGTTTGAATCTAGGGCAAAAAACTCTATGCCGCCTTGCTGAAATCGGTAGTAGCGGTTAGGCAGCCGCGTAAACTGGCCCGGCTGATAAGACAGAGCTCGCCCCGTATGAGTTTGAGCAGTGTAGTATCGATCTAGATGAGCCGCTAGATCGGCCTCATTCACCTCA
>JAAHIA010000167.1 GCA_010671975.1 Leptolyngbya sp. SIO4C1
GCCGCTCAGCCAGGAGATCAAGCGCACCGGACGCTTTAGCGAAGCTCAGGTGATTGACCTGCTGGCTGAGCGGCTCACCATCGATAAACTCTTGAACCAGATAGAACTCTTGCTCATCTTCGAACGAGTCGAGCAGCTTAGGAATGCCGCGATGCTCGCCCAGTCGCTTGAGCGTATGCACTTCGGTTTCAAACAGCCGTCGGGCCACTTTGAGAAACTGCGGATCTTGGCTGGCCGGCTTGAGCTGCTTGACAACGCACTGCGGCTTACCCGCCTGCTGCACATCGACCGCGACGTATGTCTGACCAAACCCACCCGCTCCTAAGACCCGGATCAGCTTATAGCGGTTGGCAAGTATCTGACCCAGCATAGTCTCCCTAAAACCAGCGGTATAGAGTCATTCTACCCGCTGGGGCTAAGGGGTTCTCCAGCGTCGGGCAATAGGCTTACTTGGCCGCCGGCAGTAGGGCTTTATAATTGGCTTGCTGAGAGGGAATAGCCGCATTGATTCAGGGAACTACGCAGCTGCTAGGGGTGATTGGCGATCCGGTGAAGCATTCGCTGTCGCCGGTAATGCATAACGCGGCGATCGCGGCGCTGGGCCTAGACTATGTGTATCTGCCATTGCCGATTGCAGCAGCAGATCTGCCAGCGGCCGTCAGGGGCTTTGAGGCGATTGGGCTGCGCGGCTTTAACATCACCATTCCGCACAAGCAGGCGATTTTGCCGCTGCTGAACGAGGTGAGCGAAGTAGCCCAGGCGGTTGGGGCCGTGAATACGGTCTGGCGTACGGCGCGGGGCTGGAGCGGTACGAATACCGATGTGATGGGATTTTTAGCACCGCTGCGCGATCGCGACTGGCAGCAGGCCCCGGCAGCGGTGCTAGGCAACGGCGGCGCGGCGCGAGCGGTGGTCGCTGCCTGTCATCAGCTCGGCTGCCCGGAGATCTGGGTGTTTGGTCGCCGCTCTGAGCGGCTGCAGCGCTTCATCGAAAGCTGGCAGATCTCGCCGCTGCGCCCCCGGATAGCGGGATATAGCTGGTCACAGCTGGACGACTATCTGCCTCAGGCCGGCCTGATTATCAATGCAACGCCGGTGGGGATGGCCCCCCAGGCTGCGGCCTCACCGCTGAGCTCAGAGCAGATAGCGCAGCTGCCTAAAGCTGCGATCGCTTACGACTTGATCTACACGCCGCGCCCAACGCAGTTTCTCAAGCAGGCAGCTCAGGCAGGGTTAGAGACAATTGACGGGCTAGAAATGCTGGTGCAGCAGGGGGCAGCTGCGCTCGAAATTTGGGTGAATCAGCCGGTGCCAATCGATGTGATGCGCGCGGCGCTGTTAACGCAGCTGGAGGGCTGACGCTGCGATTTGAGAGCCATTTGCGAGAGAGTCTGATTGCGCAATCCGGCTACTATAGAGACTAGGCTATAGCACTACAAAGGAATAACTTATGAGGTTTCGAGCCGCCGTTGTGGCGATTTTAGTTGGGGTGATGGGGCTACTGAGCAGCCTGACTGCGCTGCCTGCCCAGGCGCTTACCCCCATTGATTTAGAAGATATTCATGCTGAACCTTGCCCTGCTGAGTATGCAGAGGGCATTGTAGGGGCCGGCAGCATTATTGAAGCAACCTGCTATCTGGTTAAAGGTACCGCCATTAATCGCTCGGGCAAACCGGTTCTGAATGCCGACATCTTTGGATTCATCTACGATGCGAACAATAATCCGGTGATGCAAAACCGGTCGCGGCTCGGCTCAATTGACTACGTACCACCGGGCGAAAGCGAATTCGAGCTACGGATTTCGGTAGCCTCTAATCAGCCGCCGCCGCTCAAGCTAGAAAAATTTAAGGCCTCTGGGTTTGCTGGCAAGGTCCGTCGCTAGCTGCTTAGTAGAGCTGCCTATGTGGCCAAAAGCCAGTTCATCTCAAAAAGCGTCGCAGCGATCAGGCTGCGACGCTTTTTACGGCTGACTTGAGCACCTTCTCCTAAAACGAGGCGTAGGCCGAGAACCCGCCGCTGCTATAGGCTAACAGCGCTGCCCGAGTCAGGGCGCTCTGCAAAATTTGCAGCACGATAAACGCCAAAATGGGCGAGAGATCAATGCCGCCCAGCGGTGGAATAATTGAGCGGAACAGGTTGAGGTAGGGATCGGTGAGCTGACTCAATGCAGACAGCACTGGATTGCTCCAGTCAAGGTTGGGAAACCAGCTCAGCAAAATCCGAATGATCAGCAGGACCAGATAAATGCTAATAAAGGTTGAAAGCGCTTGGGCCAGTACCGGAAGAAGCATGACTGTTTAAGATGTGCTTATTTGAAATGTCAGTTTGATCGGTTTGAGCAAATACAAACTGTGCCAGTCAGCCCGTTCAGGCCCACCAGACAGCTTTACTGCGTTAGCTTCAGTTTAACCGATGGTTTTCCATTTGCCGCGCGGCGGATGCTGCATTCTTAGTTAAGAATCAATCAGGGAGGACGGATCGTAGCTAGAGAGCGTTTCTGGATGACCGTTGACGCTGCCTAGCTGATCGCGCACATCTTCAATCGCCGCATTCAGCTGAGCAATTTTGTCTTCTAGCCCGCGTCGGGCGAGCTCCATTTGTTCTTCGGGCGTCGTATTGGCCAGATCGCGCTTGAGGTCTCGGCTGAAGTCTTCCTCTTCTGGCAGCGGCCGCAGCCGACTGGCGGTGAGCGCACCAATTAGGCCGCCTAGAGCGCCGCCGACTAGCGTGCCAAGTAGAAAGCCGCCGGCAAAGTTGTCTTGTTGGCTCATGGGTTGACTCTGTCCTTTCTCGGGATATGCGTAAACACGGCTGAGATTTGCGTCATTCAGACTGACGTTGCTATTCAGGCCGATAGGGAGGCTGCAGGTGCCTAGGTGCCAAAGGTGCGATCGCCCGCATCCCCAAGACCCGGCACGATGAATCCATTTTCATCAAGCGCCTCATCGATCGTAGCCGCATAGATGGTCAGCTGCGGGTAGGCCTCTGCTAGCTTCTGCAGCGCCGGGGGCGCTGTGACCACAGAGACAATTCTGACCAGCGCCGGATCGATCCCGCGCTGGGTGAGCTCGGCCATCGTTGCCATAATCGTACCGCCAGTTGCTAGCATCGGCTCACTGATCAGCACGCGAGTTTGCGCATCGAGCTGTGCAGGCAGCTTGTTGAGATAGCAGCTGGCTGCGAGCGTCTCTTCATTGCGCACAAACCCCAGGTGATAGACAGCCGCATTCGGCAAGGCAGACTGCACGCCCTCCATCAGGGCCAGCCCCGCGCGCAAGATTGGCAGGGCAATAATGGGGACATCTGGATCAATAAAGGTAGCCGGGCAAGGCTGCAGCGGGGTTTCAACTGTGGTTTCTAGCGTGGGCAGCCATTCGCGCACCGCCTCGTAGGTGAGCCAGCGACCGAGCTCGGTCATCGCGCTGCGAAAGATGCCGGACGGCGTGCTGGCTTCGCGCACAACGCCCAGCCAATGTTTAATGAGAGGATGCGGGGGAACGTAGATCCGCAGTTGCAAAGCCATAAATGCCCGAGTTAGCAAGTCCAGACGGTTGGTCTGACCCATCATACGCTTTTGCGAGAGGCGGGTCTAGCAAGATAGCATGAGCACTGCCAGCGCGATCGCCTATGACCTCTCACTCAGCTCAGCCTCGGTTTGCCCCAGACGGTGCCGCCTTTGATGTAATCGTCATTGGTGCTGGCATCGGCGGGCTGGTCACAGCGACGCAGCTGATCACTCAAGGGTTCTCGGTGCTGCTGCTAGAGAAATATCTGATTCCTGGCGGCAGCGCTGGGGCATTTGAGCGCGAGGGCTATCGCTTTGATGTGGGAGCCTCGATGATTTTTGGCTGCGGCCAGCGGGGCACCACCAATCTGCTGACGCGAGCGCTCGCGGCGGTAGGCCAGTCGCTAGAGACGGTGCCCGACCCGGTGCAGATTCACTACCATCTGCCAGACGGACTCATGCTCAAAGTGCATCGCGACTATGAAAAATTTTTAGTGGAACTCACTGAGCGATTTCCGCACGAGGCGGCGGGTATTCGGGCATTCTATGATGAATGCTGGCGGGTGTTTAACTGCCTCAATCGGATTGAGCTGCTGTCGCTTGAGGAGCTGCGCTACGTGGCGCGCGTCTTTTTTCAGCAGCCGCTGGCCTGTCTAGGACTAGCGCGACGGCTGCCGCTGACAGTCGGTGCGATCGCCAAGCGCTACCTCACAGATCCGCAGCTGCTGAAATTTATCGACATGGAATGCTACTGCTGGTCAGCCGTACCGGCCGACCGAACACCGCTGATCAATGCCGGGATGGTGTTTAGCGATCGTCACTACGGCGGGGTGCGCTACCCGCAAGGCGGCGTTGGCCGAATTGCGGAGGCGCTAGCAGAAGGCTTTGTACAGGCCGGCGGTCAGCTGCAGTATCGCAGCCACGTCAGCCAAATCTTGACCGAGCGCGGGCGCGCCATTGGCGTCAAACTGGCCACCGGGCAGCGCTACTGGGGGCAGCGCATTGTCTCAAACGCCACCCGCTGGGATACGTTTGATCGGCTGCTGACCGAGCGGCCCCTGCCCGCTGCCGAGCGGCGCTGGCGACGGCGCTACCAGTTAGCACCTAGCTTTATCAGCCTCCATCTGGGTATTGAAGCCAGCGCGTTGCCGACTGGCACCCACTGCCACCACGTGGTGCTAGAAGACTGGTCGCAGCTAGCCGCAGCCGGTGGGACGCTGCTGGTGTCTATTCCAACGCAGCTTGATCCTAGCCTGGCCCCGGCCAGTCGCCACATTGTGCACGCCTTTACCCCCAGCTGGCTATCAGCCTGGCAGGATCTCACGCCGGCTCAGTATGCGGCCAAGAAAGCCGAGGCGGCCGAGCAAATCATCCAGCGGCTCGATCGGGTGTTTCCGGGACTGGCCGCTGGCGTACGATACCGGTCTGTGGGGACGCCAAGGACCCATCGCCGCTTTTTAGGTCGAACTGCCGGCACCTACGGACCGATTCCGCGCCCGGGGCTGCCAGGACTGCTGTTTATGCCGTTCAATCGCACAGCGCTGCGGCAGCTGTACTGCGTGGGCGATAGCACCTTTCCCGGACAGGGGCTGAACGCGGTTGCCTTTTCGGGCTTCGCCTGCGCGCATCGTGTGGCAGCCGATTTGAGCCGCTAGCGGAGCGCTGCTAGGTGACCTGAGGCTGATAGCTGGCCAGCGCTCGCAGGGCTGCCGCCGCGCTGGCATAGCGCTCGCGATGGTTGAGGCACAGCATCTGATCGAGCAGCGGGGCTACGGCAGCCCCGCTGGGGATAGCAGCTCGCCAGTTGAGGCGATTGCCGGTTTCACTGTAGGTTAGCGACTGCGCCTGAGGACCGGCCAGAGCCCCAACCAGCAAAATGCCGACCGCATAGATATCACTGCTCATCACAGGCTGACCAATGCGCTGCTCCATGGGAATATGGCTGCGCTGACGCAGCAGCGCCTTACGGTGAACGGCAGAATACTGACTGAGGTGAATTAGCAGCCGCTGCGTCAGCCCCAGATCGAGCAGCAGCAGTCGATTGTCCTGCCGCCGGCGCAGCAGATGCGCTAGCTGAATATCGGTATGAACCTGCCGCCGGCGATGAAAGATATCGAGCAGCGTCAACACTTCAGCAGCAAGCGCGATCGCAGCGGTAGAAGAGAGCACGCCGTCAGGCGCGGCAACTTGCTCGCAGAGCAGCTGCCCCTCAGCGAAAGGATAGACCGTGTAGAAAGCACCGTTGTCAGTAAAAAAATCAATCGGCTCGACGATTTGATCTTGCTGGCTGAGAAATCTGAGGTCTTCTAGCGTTTGCTTGACAAAGGTCTCGGCTAGCTTCCACAGCTCTGAATGAGCAATGCCAAGATCAATTTTTTTAATGAAATAGAGCGTTGGCACAATGGCGTTGGTCTTACGCGCCAAATAAAACTGGCTAAAAGCATCTTCTGATAGGCAGCGACAGACCTGATAGCGATCGGCCAGCACCAGGCTAGAGCCGGGCGTCTGAGCCGGTAGTGGCGCCGGCGGTACGGGCCGCATCCGAGAGGCCGAAGCATCTAGCTGGGCCCGGATGCGAGCAATCGCCACCTCGAAGTCGCTGTCCTTAGTGAGGTAGTCATTGGCACCTAGATCAAAGGCATGGACAATATCATCGCGATGATTTTTGGCAGTTACCATGATCACCGGCAGCTCTGAGCGCGAATGGCGCTGGCGAATTTGCTGCAAAATGGCCCAGCCGTCTAAATCGGGCATCAGCACATCGAGCAGCACTAGATCGACAGGCGTCTGGTTAATTTGCTGCAGCGCTGATTTGCCCTCTGGGGCCAGGTAGACCTGAAAGCCAGCCTGCGTCAGCTGCTCTTTCAGCAGCTCTCGGCTCATGGCATTATCGTCGACGACCAGGAGCGTCTGGGCCGATCGGGGAGCACCCGGCGCAGCCGCTGAGAAATGAGGTGCTAGAGACGGTCGGTCGGTCAGCTGCCGCACCGAGCGAGACCGATCAGACGCCAGCAGGTTAGCGATTTTGGCATGCAGTCGAGCAAACTGGATCGGCTTGGTATCATGCTCATCACAGCCCATAGCCAGCGCCTGACTGCGGCTATTCACCGCTCTTGAGGTCAGCCCAATGATGGGCAGGGTCGCTATTTGAGCATGAGATCGAAGCCGAGCAATAGCGGATTTGCCATGCATGGTTGATAGGCTAATGTCAATCAGCGCCAGCTGAGGTAGGTGCGCGATCGCGCGATCGAGGCTAGCTGGCTCATCCGCTGCTAGCACAACCTCATGGCCGTAGCGCTGCAGCCGCCGGCCCAGCATCTCTCGATTGAGCGAGTTGTTTGCGACAAGCAGAATCTTGGGCATGAGCAGCGCAGTCGGTGCGAACTTCAATGCTTACAATTTAAATGCTTGATACTCAGGGTAATTTGTGAAGTTAGCTAAGAACACCTACGAAGTTATAAAGTTTACGAAGATACTCCTGCGGTTTCTCTAATCAACGGCTCAACCGGCGACCTGATTTGGGCAATCCTCGGTAGCCAATTTCAGCCCCCACTCTAGGAATTTACGCAGACGGCGATGTGAATAGCCGCAAGCGCATCACTCCGGCCTGCAGGCTAGCGGTCTGCTGTTGGCCTATCCGCGCTGCCGCAGTAGGTGCTTGACCGTTTCAACCATCTCATCCGGGCGAAATGGCTTAGCAATGTAGGCATCTGCGCCCTGCTTCATGCCCCAGTAGCGGTCGAACTCCTCGCTCTTTGACGAACAGATGACGACCGGCATCGTCGCGGTCTCCGCGCTGCTTTTGATCCAGCGGCAGAGGTCGTAGCCGTTCATGTTGGGCATAACAATATCTAAAATCACCAAGTCAGGCGGCTGCGTCGAGATTTTATCTTTGGCCTCAACGCCATCTTTCGCTTCTAAGACCGTCATCCCTGCTTTGATCAGTAGCCCGGAGATCATTTCTCGCAGGGTCGAACTGTCGTCCACAATCAGCACTGTGGTCATGGCAAATCTTCATCCAGCACCAGCTCTAGCCTCTGCCATTATAGGGAATCTTCGCAGACTTCGAAGAGAAATCCGAACAAGACCGACAGTAGAGCATCTAGCTGATATTAGGCTGCTTCTAGCAGCGCGAGTACAGCTTTGGGCTGCAGCTTGTCTTTAAACCAGACAACCTGGGCAGGCAGACCGTCAACCTTCACGCCGGCCTTCTCTAGGTTAAGACGTTCAGACACAGCCAGAATCAGATTTTCGCACTCCGACTGACGCACCTGAGAAAACTTTTTACGCAGATAGTCGGGTCGCCAGTAGCCGACTATCTCTAGCAGATAGATGCGCCCGTCTGGATGCACCAGTCGAAAGTCAGGAATCATGACGCTTCCAGGAATCGGAATCAAATCCACTTCGCGCTCTAGCTGCCAGTCGCTTTTTAGCTTGGCCCAGCGCTCGGCAAAGGCGGCTTCGAGCATGCTGTCATACGGCTTACCAGGCGGGTAGTGGCTGACCAAATCGCAGCTGTTTTCAAGCCTAAACTGCCGCTGCGAGGTGGTTTGTGCATAGGTATCTTTCCACTGCAGCGTAGCGGTCAGGCTCCAGCGAGTGACGTGCAAAATGGCCGGCAGCAGCTTGGCAATATCGAGCCCGTAGCGAGTGCTAGCCTTAAACAGGCTGGCTGGACCATCAATGGTGACAGTAAAGCCCTGATCGGCGTCGCCTTCGATATAGGTCATCAGCCGAAACAGCTTTAGATAGCGAAACATCAGCTTGTATTCACCCGGGTCGTTGCGGTGAACGTTGAGCACCACGTGGCTGGCCCGGTAAAAGATGCCCTGCACCTGCGAGAGGTTGTAGCGATGCAGCAGCGCCTCTGGCGTCGGGGCATCAAACTCGGTCAGAATGCGATTTTCCTGCAGATCGGCATAGAGTCCCTGGCGAATGTGAACCGGCTCAACCGGGCGGTCTAGCTCCTGAGAAAGCTGGCTGGCCAGCGTAACAAGCTGCTGCTGGGCTGCCGCTGGGCTGGGCGTCACGGCTGCCGCTGCGGCAAACACGCGCGCTCTGAGCTGCTGCGGCTCTAACGGGCTGATGATTTCAAACGTGCTGAGGCCGCGCAAAATATGGGCCAAGCCACGCTTGATGCGATAGTCCGTGGCTTCGCCTTCGATTTCTTGTAGCTGCTGGTTGAGCTGACCCTGGGTTTGGGTCATGCAGGTTTGAAATAGCTCAATCAGCGCGGCCGCGATCGCTAGCCAAGGGTCGCTAATGGGCAGCTGCTTCGGTACGATTGAGTCGCCTTGAGGCCGATGAATAAGTAGATCAGACGGTAACATGCTGCCAATTTTGGAGGTTAGAGGTTGGCAATCGCGTGAGTTGGCTATTTCAGCGCTCGGGTAGTGCAATAGCCATCATTGACCGCCTGCTACTGGAACGTCGTTTAACCGTTCAGATGGATGAGTTATGGACTTTTGTCGACGACAAAGGCAATGAGCAATGGGTCTGGTTAGCAATTGACGTAGAGACCCGAGAAATCGTCGGGTGTCATATCGGTGATCACAGCGGGGAATCAGCCAAAGCCCTATGGGCTTTTCTGCCTGAAGTATATCGGCAATGTGCAGTACGTTACACCGATTTTTAGTCATTCTATCCGGTCGCTCTGCCGAGCAAACGACATCGCGCGATGGGCCAAGAAACCGGCAGAACCAATTATATTGAGCAGCTTAAAAACCCCCTATGACAACGAGTACCGCGACTGGTCAGAAAAACCTTGCCATTTTCCAAGAGGCTAGAGAATCATATCGGTGCGATCTGGAATTTTATCCATCATTAACAATGCCGATTTACGAGCTAAAACAGCCCCAGCGTCAGCGATTGATTGATGGGGAAGGTCGCCCCAATCCCTAACCAGAGCGCAACCAGCAGACCGATCAAGAAAATCACTGTAGCAATCGGGCGGCGAAAGGGGTTTTGGAACTTATTCGCGCTTTCAATGAACGGCACAGCCATGAGTCCTAGAGGAATCGCCGTCATCAACGCAATACCCAGAAGCTTGTTCGGCACGATGCGGAGAATCTGAAAGGTGGGATACAGATACCATTCCGGTAAAATTTCCAGCGGTGTCGCGAATGGATCAGCTGGTTCACCCACAATCGCCGGATCAAGCACCGCCAACCCGACGCACAACGCGATCGTTCCCAAAATCACCACTGGAAAAATGTA
>JAAHIA010000168.1 GCA_010671975.1 Leptolyngbya sp. SIO4C1
TGACACGGTTGCAGGCGAAATTGGCGGCTTTGTCAGCCAGCTCGATCGGCTGCACTGGCCAACGCTGATGCTCTCTGCTTTAGTATTAATCTTTCTGTTTACTATCCGGCGCTTTTTTCCTAGACTGCCGGGACCGCTGTTTGCCGTTCTGTTAGCCACCGCTGCGGTGTGGCTCTTTAACCTCGATGCTAAAGGCGTTGCCGTAGTTGGTGAGATACCGGCCGGACTGCCGCAGCTAGCCCCGCCCCAGCTGTCGCTCGATGCGCTGCCAACGCTGTTTGCTTCGGCCGTGGGCGTGGCGATTGTGGGCTATTCTGACAACGTGCTGACAGCGAGAATCTTTGCGGCCCGCAATCAGTACAAAATCGATGCGAACCAAGAGCTGCTAGCGCTGGGGGCCGCTAATCTGGGCAACGGCCTGATGCAGGGCTTTCCCATCAGCAGCAGCGGCAGCCGTACGGTGATTGGCGACTCGGTCGGCAGTAAGACTCAGGTTTTCTCGCTGGTGGCGATGGCGGTAGTGATTTTGGTGCTGCTGTTTCTGCGGCCGGTGCTGGCTCTATTTCCAACGGCGGCGCTCGGTGCAATTGTGATCTATGCGGCAACCAAGCTGATCGACGTGCCCGAGTTTATTCGCCTGCAGCAGTTTCGCAAAAGCGAGCTAGCGCTGGCGCTAGCAACCACAGCAGGCGTACTGCTGACGGATATCTTAATCGGCGTAGGTATTGCGGTGGCGCTCTCAGTGATTGAGCTGTTTGCTCGCATTACTCGACCGCACGATGCGGTGATGGGTCAGGTGCCTGAGCTGCCCGGCTGGCACGATATCGAAGACTGGGAAGGCGCTGCAACCATTCCTGGCCTCGTTCTCTATCGCTACGATGCGCCGCTGTGCTTTGCCAATACCGAAGACTTCAAGCGCCGTGCCCTCGACGCGATTGAGGCTGAAACGGCGCCCGTAAAGTGGTTTGTTCTCAATACCGAAGCGATCGCAGAGGTCGATATCACAGCCATCGACATGCTCGAAGAATTTTACGACGAGCTCGCCGCTAGGGGCATCGCCTTTGCGCTGGTGCGCGTCAAGCAAGATCTCTACGCGCAGCTAAAGCGCTCGGGCCTGCTGCAGAAGATTTCGCCAGAGCGAGTCTATTTCACAATTGACAGCGCGATCGCAGGGTTTAAGGAGATAGGTTACCCTGAGCGAAGTTGAAGAGAGTGAGCGACCCTACGCTTCAACCGCTGCAAACGCTTCAATGGCCTCAAACCCTAACCCGCGTCGGACAACGCTCGGTTCATCGCGGGTCATATCGAGCACGGTCGAGGTTTGAAACTGCAGATCTTCGCCGCTGTCGATGATTAGATCGACCTGCTTTTCGAGCGCGTCGAATAGCTCAAACCGAGAAAGGTAGGGGGTATCTTTGAGCGGTACGTCATCATCGAGGATATGCGCTGAGGTCGAGACAATTGGATTGCCTAGGCTTTCTAGCAGTATTTGCGAGACGGGGTGATCCGGAACGCGGATGCCGCTGGTTTTGCGCTTTGGGTTCATGACCAGCTTAGGCACCTGCTTAGTGGCGGGCAAAATGAAGGTATAAGGCCCAGGAATGAGATGCCGCATAATCCGATAGGCCGGATCGCTGACGTAGGCGTATTGCGCAATGTTCGACAGCGACGAGCATAGGAACGTCAGCGGCTTATCATTCGCCTCCTGCTTAATCTGGCGAACGCGCTGCACGGCAGACTTAGAGCTGAGGTCGCAGCCGATAGCATAGACCGTGTCGGTTGGGTAGAGCATGACTGCACCCGCGCGCAGCTGCTGACAGATTTGGTCAACCGTGCGCAATTGCGGATTGTCAGGATGCAGTTCGTACAGGGTGGCCATGAGCAATTACCAGGCGAGCAGCAGGGGGTCAACTCCATTGTAGCTAGTTATACTCTTTTGAAAGAGATTACGCAGACCTTAGACGCACCGTCTGCAAGATTTCTACAGCTTCCAGCAGCGCCCGATCGCCGCTAATATGCGGCAGCTTAATTTCAGCATCGTCAAACTGGCCGGGCCTGAGGCGCTGCTGTCGCAGCTGCTTGAAGCTGCCGGGTGACAGGCGGTTGAGCTGCGGCGCGAGAATGTCACCGCTGCGGCGCTTGAGCGCATAGGAGGCGTTAGCGGTTTGCAAATTGTCATCAAAGTCGGCCAGCAGGTTTTCCGGCTGGGTCAGCGAGCTATTGGGGGGCAGCTCAAGGTTTAGCACATAGTAAGGCGCAACCACGTCGGGTGAGAGCGTCACGCAAAAGTCTTCTATGGGTAGCGCATATTTATGCCGCAAGGCCGACATAGCGTACACCACGTGATGCTCCGTTGTTTTTTCCGTAATGGCAGAGAGCGTGCCGCCGCGCCGATAGCGAAACGTGATCAGCGGCACCTGCTGACGAAAGCCAACGACTTCGACCACATCCCCAATGTCGTAGCGATAAAAGCCAGAATAGTTGGTCACCAGCACCCGGTACAGCTCACCGACGCGAACCTCGTGCGGCAGCAACGTTTTGGGTCGCGCTATCTCCCACTGATCGGCAGGCACAAATTCAAAGAAGTTAGTTTTGATGGCGAGTAAGGTCCCATCGGTATTGAAGTTCCAATGCGAGCCGAACACCGCTTCAGAGGCCGCATAGGTGCCGCCAAAGATAGGAATATCGCCAAAGTAGTCAGAAAATCGCTCAAAATAAAAGTCAGACGGACCGCCGCGCGCGGTAATGACAAAGGCTAAGTTGGGCCATGCTTGCTTAGGCAGCAGCGTGCCCGCTGTCTGGTAGAGCTGTTGCAGCGCTTCCGCCCGCTGCGGGTCAGCTTTGAACTGACGGGCCAATCGCGCTCTTAGCGCCGGGTCTAGCTTAATCCAGTCGGCAATTTCGCCGCTGCCAATATCGTCAATCAGCGACGCGGCATACTGATCTAAGTAGCGACACAGCTGCAGCGCAATCAGCGGAAAGTTAGCAGCAATCACAGATAGGTGGCGATCGCGCAGCGCAAACAGCAGACACAGATAGTTGCGCGCCACCGAATCATGTACCATCAGCGCCTCAAAGGGCTGAGCAAACAGATGTCGATAGAAGGGCGAATTGCTGGTGCGCAGCTGATTGCCGCTGACGTGACCGTAGGGCCTGCCGCCGCTGGTATAGCCGATGGGCTGCGCGCAGGTCGTCACCAATAGCTTGCCCAGCGACAGATTCAGCTGTCGCGATCGCGCAAAAGCAAACCCCATCGCCACCTGGTTCGCATAGGTGCGCTTGCGCTGCGATCGCGCCGTGATTGGAATGAGCTTTTGGCTGCCGGTCGAGCCGCTGCTCAAGTTGAAATGCAGCACAGGCTCCGGTGTAACCACGTTGGGCTCGCCCGCCGCCGTCCGGTCAAAGTAGGGCACATAGCCGCTATAGGGCCAGATTGGCACCTGCTGCCGAAACTGGCTAACTGTCGTCATCTTAGCTAGCTGCAGCTCTCGCCCCAGCACCGTCCCTTGATGCAGCCGCAGCAGCTGCTGCAGAAAAGCCGCCTGCACCGACTCCGCCTGAGACAGCTGACGCACAAACGCCCGCTGCTGCCAGCGAGCCGCTGCCGAAACCAGAGCCATGAGAGGATGCGTCATCTATATTTCTTTACATTCATCTATTTTTTACAATAATGGACGAAGGCGCACATACTCATCTACCGCTGAGGAGGACTCCCTATGCTTGCCGCTGTTAGCTTTATCGCGGCCTTTGTACTTGCCAGCCTCGTCGAATATTGGCTGCACCGGCTGATGCATCGCTCACAGCGCATTGGTGCCCGCCATCGCGACCACCACAGGCGCAACAAAGGCCAAGGCGTACTCTGGGAGTTTCGCGACTACGTGGTGGGCAGCGCCATGGTGATGGCGATTCCTTTTTTCTTTTCGCTCACAGCCGGGCTTGGCTGGGCCGCCGGCGCGCTAGTTTATGCGGCGTTTTCGGCCTATGCGCACCAGCTACAGCATGAGAATCCGCGCAAATGCTTCTGGATGAAGATGCCGGTGCACTACGTGCATCACAAATACGGCATGTGGCACCACAACTTTGGCCTTGCCGTTGACTGGTGGGACCACGTGTTTGGTACCTATAAGCCGGTCGAATGGCCAGCGGCTGATGACCTAGCCACGCCGGAACGATCGCGCTGGGCGCTGCGCTGGTGGTAGGTTTCTAGCAGTAATTTTTTAATTTTTAGCAGTGGCTACGGCAGGCGATGCCGCTTTGGCTGAATCCAGGCAACATAGCCCAAAATCAGCAGCGCGATCGCAGATGCAGGACCGACAAAAAGGTGCAGCACCTGTTGCTCTGTGACAATCAGGGCAATGCCGAAGCCCAGCGCGATCACGTTTGAAAACAGTAGATACAAAAATACCCGCCAGTCGCGCATTACCATGTACCAGCTGTAGACAAAAATCAGCGCCGGCACCAGCGATACCAGCTGCATCAGCACCTTGCTACCATTCACACCGTAGGTCAGCGGCACCGCCACCAGGCTGGCAATCAGCAGGCCATCGAGCACCCTTGACTTTCTCAACCCCAGCGCAATCAGACAGAGCCCAGCGGTCAAAAAGCTGTAGAACAGTCGATTCAGCGGCGAAAGCTGACTCGCATAGAGCCAATCGTCGCCGATATGCTCAGCAATTTCGTAAGTGGCAGAAATCGCAAAGCAGGCAAAGCCAAAATAGATCAAAGGCAGCGATCGCAGCCGCACCACGGTTTTGTAAAACTCGCTGCGATGGGAAAAGATCCAGATATTAATAGCAGCAACCACGTAGGTAAAGAAGTGGGCGGCGATGATGGCAACTTTCAGCAGAAAAGGCATGGGCCGTTCTAGGACAGTGATCCCAGAATGACACCAGATGACGCCATTATGAAAGCTGGCAAACGGCATTCTTCTACGTTCAGTTCTCTAGCTGACTGGCGCATGGTGCCGGTGCCAGTGCCGCGCAATCTCAACTCGGCGGCAGATCCAAACTTGCTCGTGACTTTGCACATAGTCTAAAAATCTGGCTAGCGCCGCGGCGCGCCCGGGTCGGCCCGACAGCCGACAGTGTAGACCGACGCTCATCATCTTGGGGGCAGTTTCGCCTTCGGCATAGAGCAGATCGAAAGCATCGCGCAGATAGGCAAAAAACTGTTCGCCCGAGTTAAACCCTTGGTAGGTGGCAAAGCGCATATCGTTATTGTCAAGCGTGTAGGGAATCACCAGATGCGATCGCCCGTAGTCATGCACCCAGTAGGGCAGATCGTCGGCGTAGCTGTCGGCGTCGTAGAGAAAGCCGCCAGTTTCGACTACTAGCCGCCGCGTATTGGGGCTGAGGCGACCCTGATAAAAGCCCAGCGGTCGACTGCCGGTGACGGCAGTATGGATAGCGATCGCTGTTTGAATATGCTCGCGCTCAATGTCTTCACCAACGTACTGATAGTCAATCCAGCGATAGCCGTGGCTGGCCACTTCCCACCCGGCTGCTACCATCGCCGCTGCGGCTGCCGGGTTGCGCTCTAGCGCCATCGCCACCGCATAGACCGTCACCGGCAGCTGCCGCTCGGTAAATAGCCGATGCAGTCGCCAAAAGCCTGCTCGGCTGCCATATTCATACACCGACTCCATATTGAGATTGCGCACGCCCGGCAGCGGTACCGCCCCCACCGTTTCAGACAAAAAGGCTTCTGAGGCAGCATCGCCGTGCAAGATGCAGTTTTCGCCGCCCTCTTCATAGTTGATCACAAACTGCAGCGCCAGCCGCGCTCCGTCAGGCCACTGCGGCTGCGGCGGGTTAGGACCGTAGCCGATCAGGTCGCGAGGATAGTCACTAGGCATGGATAGGTTGTCACAAAATTCAGGTTAGTCAGAACTGAAGTGCGATCGCCAGCTTACCGAATCTGCTTCAGCCGCTGGTTTGTTTCCTCTAAGTCAAACCGCTCCGGCTCAAGCACACCGCCGAGCCATTCCAGCATCGATTCATGCTCTGGATGCTGCGGATCGCCGATAGTTTCTAAAAGTTCGGCATAGCCCCAGGTGCCGCCACAGTCCTCTGGCGGACAGGCCCGTTTGCCCTTGATACAGATCGGATAGCGTACGTCAGGCTCAGCCGGCAGCACTTTCTCAACCAGAATTTGATGATCCCAGCCATCGCCCATGTCATATAGGTAGGCGAACTTAAACTTTTCGCCAGTGACAAACTGATTCAAGCGAACGCTGCGCTCATTCTGAATATCGAGATCGTCAAAGTCCGGCATCGGCTGTCCATAGGTTTTGCCAAAAATTTCAAACTCATGTAAGTGACAGTCGTACCAGCCCATCGCTAGCTGAATAATTTTATGAAGCTCGCCGAGCGTGATATTGTTTGGCACCTGCACCCGTCGCCAAATCGGCGGGCGAATATCTCTTAGGGTGATTTTGAGCTGATAGATCGTTTGATCCGATGTTTTCTTAGCAGAGGGCATCGCTAAAGCAGCTGAGATACTTTACTCTTAAAGCTTACTATTACTGTCTTCATCAGCTTGCAGATTCGCCTGTCTTTTATGGTTCACGATAGTGACTCGTATTGGCCGATATTTGAGTCTAGAGACGTTTTGCACCTGCACCCAGACCTATCGCCGCTATGCCAGCCAGATTGACCCCTTACCAAAGCATCCAGACAGCGTTTTAGCGATCGCAGCGCTGTGTACACACATTCTAGATCCGGTGATTGCTCAGTTTGGCCAAGCCCGGTTTCAGCTGACCTACGGTTTTTGCTCAGCTGACCTGAAGCGGTTTTTAGCCAAAAAAGATCCCATCACCGGGCGCAAGCATGGCATGGCTAGCCCCCACCTCGATCAGCATATGGCACATGAGGTCAATCGCAACGGGCGCTATTACTGCGATCGCTTAGGGGCCGCCTGCGATTTTCGGGTGGTGGACCTGCCGAGCGACGCGCTAGTGGACTGGATTATGGAGCAAAACCTGCCGTTCGACTCGCTGTATTTCTACGGCGCGGCTCGCCCAATCCACATCAGCTATGGGCCGCAACACAAGCGGGCGATTTGGGCCTTTACGCCGCAGGGGACGCCGACACGGCGAGGGACGGAGCGGTGGCGGAAAGGGATGGAGGGGTAGATGGGGGGATGAGGGAGGGGGTTTGAAGCTCGAATCTGGTCGCTGCGGCTGGAGAAGGGTCTGGGCTGGGCAGCTTTGTATCTTGTACGCTTAAAGGATAGATTTCCTTATGAGCACACTCTATATGGCAGGCTCAGACATTCGCTGGCAGCAGCGACTAGCCAATTACAAAAGAGCACTGGCACAGCTCACTAAGTTCATTAAGAAAGGGCAGCTCAATGAGCTAGAAGAGCAAGGCCTGATCCAAGCGTTCGAGTATACCCACGAGCTGGCCTGGAATCTGCTGAAAGACTACTTTCAATATCAGGGAACTCAAAACATATTTGGCTCTAGAGATGCCACCCGCATGGCCTTCAAGGTAGGACTGATTGAAGATGGCGAGGGTTGGATGGCAATGATTCAAGACCGAAATCGGACAAGTCATACCTACAATCAAGCAACGGCAAATGAGATTGCAGCTAATATTCGCTCTCGGTTCTTCAATCTTTTTGTAGCGCTGCAGGAAAAAATGCAAGAGCTGAAAGATGCCTACTAACCTTCAGTTTGGATTAAAGAAATCTACGATTCAAAAGATTGTAGATGTTCTACGCCAATATTCCACCGTAGAACGCGCCGTGCTTTATGGGTCAAGAGCCAAGGGTAACTATCATCGAGGCTCGGATATCGATCTCACCTTAGTGGGCGAAGACATTAGCTATCAGCAGCTCGCGCGTATCGAAAACCAGCTAGATGACCTACTGTTGCCGTATCTATTTGATCTATCTATCTTCAGCCATATTGAAGATCCAGCGATGATTGATCATATTGAACGCGTGGGAATTGTCTTTTACAACAGGGAGCATAGAAGTTAAATATGCCCTATGGTTTGAAAGACGATGACAATCCACAGCAGACGTACCCTATTCACTCAGACTATCTTCCCTGGATTGTCTGGCGCGCATCGCCGATTGCAATAATTTTTTTCGATAAGGATCTGCTGCCTTGCGCCAAATGACTCGATATCCCTTGAGGGTTGCACAGTGGTCAGCCAAACATTTTTCCCAGCCTCGCTGGTCATAGATAGCGTCGAGATCGTCCAATAGCCCCCAGCGCTGTTCTTGCTGGCTGAGCTTGGCAAATTTCTTGTAGTTTGGGTAGTCCGGCGCAACAACCTGATCTTTCTGATGCAGCAGCGGCGGATTGTCGGTGGGGTCGTGGTCTCGATAGCGCACCTGTAGGTCTCGCAGGCTGATTTGCATGCTAGTACGCAGCGCCGGATGGGGCTGGGTGTCAAAGTCTGGAAAAAACAGATAGGTGATCTTCGGCTGAGCGATGTGAAACTTGACCACTGTTGCCTCTTCCGGTCGGCCAATCGTGCGGGAAGCACAGCCTTCGTAAAGGCGCAGCAGCGGGTCAAGCTGGTCTAGCGCGCTGATGTGCACACAGAGTGAGTTAGATCGCAGCTGCCCGATCGGGCTCTGACGGCAGCGGTCTGCTATTACCTGCGACTGCCCGAGACTCATCAGCATCAGGTCGGCGGCCGTACAGGCTTGATGGTAGCTGCCAAACAGCGCTTTGATATCTGCCTGAATGACAGGAGATAAATCTTTGAACCTAGGCCGCTTACCGAAGTGAGTGAGCGCCAGATAGACCAGCAGGTCGCCGCGACGTTTATCTGCGATCGCATCCCACTCGCTTGCCTCTGTCGCCTGCAGAATAACTTTAAAGGCTCGCTTAATGCTGCCAAACTCAGATTGGAGTGGTCCTAAAGCATCCGCGCCTAATTCGTCAATGGTCGGCAACCGCCCCCGATCCGTATAAAAGTCCATTAAGGGTTGCAATAGTGCTCGGTACGACTCAAACTTGCTGACTTTGAGTCGAATTCGAGGTGCTGACGCCTGCGAACGGAATCGAGAGGCTCGAAAGCTCTCCGCCTGAGCTTCATCTCGAAAGACAAAGTAGATACCTAAGGCTATGGGCACTGCATCAACGCCGAGCACTTGGTCAATATAGGTCTTGAGTTCCTCCTGCTCATAATATTTCTGAAACGTATTGCGGCGAGTAATAATGCCGTCACCGTAGGCAACGACGCCACGAGCGCGATCATTAATCAGCACTTGAGCCGCCACAATCAGGATGCGTCGGGTCAGCGCCCATGCCCTGAGCAGCGCCTCTCGCCGCTCGGCCATGTCTTCTACCACATTGATGACGTATCCTAAATTAACTATGTCGGCTGTGCAGTGCTCTATGTCAGGCCGGAAGTAAGGATCCCAGCCATCACTGTTATGACCCAACCGACGCATATACTCTACATCCGCGCCATGCCCACAGCCATAGTCAAAAAAACTAGCGCCCGCTTCAAACAGCCCCGCCTCAACCGCTAGTCGAATTGGTTTAGATGCCTTAGCTCGGGCAATCGCGGCCTTGTGCCGCTCAATTCTAGGCTTTGTTTGCTTGAGGCTAGCGTTTCTTTCCTGCCGTAGCGGGCAGACCAATGCATGATCAACTACTGCCCAACCGTATTGCGCTAGGCGCTGCTGCCAGCCCTTAGCAGTACCAATGCTCGTCGGCCTCTTTAATAAGCCTAGCGACTCTTCCT
>JAAHIA010000169.1 GCA_010671975.1 Leptolyngbya sp. SIO4C1
TGACGGTAAAGACAATCTGGCAGAGGTCAGGATTTTGCTCGGTTGTGGCACAGACAGTGTCATAGCCATTTTCGATACCAGTGCGCAGCTCCTGCAGCCCCTCTGGTCGATAGCGCTCAAGCCGATCGCTAATTTCAAAGCAGCGGCGCTCTGCCGACCAGCCGCCGCCCATCGCTTCGGGGACGGCCCAAGGATAGGCCTGATCGGGCTGGCTCTCTGGCAGATACATGACGGTAAACTGCCGCTCGTGAATCTGACATTCAAACCGGGCATCGTCAGGCAGCGGCTCTAAGTCAGCCTCGGCTGAAGCGTCAGGCTCAGCCGTCTGTGCCTGGCTGGGCAGGCTGAGTAGGCTGCCAAGTAGGCTGCTAAATAGGGCAAAGCTGAGCGTACCTGCGATCGCAGCGCTTTGGGTAATTCGTTTGCTAATCATGACGAAAACTCATATAAAGACAGGGTGATCTAGCCGCTAGACGTTCAACCGATGCCTAGCTCTAGCTTAGCTTGTCAAATGCGAGAGGTGCCAAGGCCAGCGAGCGCTAGAATGCTAAGCTTTAGGTCAGGTGAAATAAAATTTGCAGCCGCTAGGCACCTGATTTTCTAACCAGATCTGACCGCCTTCCCCTAGCACAATTTTTTTACTAGCGCCAGACCAATACCGGTATTGACGGTTGAACTGTCGCTCTGCAGCGTCCGAAAAATCTCGAAGATTTTTCATGCGCCTCTGTTGGTATGCCGGGACCGTCGTCTGCGATCGCAAACTGATAAAATCTGCCGCTGTCTTGAGCAGAGACCTGAATCTGCCCGGCTGCTTTATCGTGGCTAGCTGAATTCGTCCCTGTTCATCCATCAGCCAAGCCGGATCAGAAATGCGCTCAAGCAGTTTTTGATAGCAGCGAACCGAATGAATGCTTGAAGATGGCATAGGCGCCAGGCCGCTCCTCCTTTAAACTTGGCTGTTCTCAATTATGGCTTAGAGAACGGTGCCTTAGAGAATAGCAGCCTGACGGTGTCGCCCCCCAAAATTTAATATTGATAGTTCATTAGCCGCCCGAGCGTAGGCTATCGGCCTTACGCACAAACAGGTCGGTAAAGAAGGTAATTACCCGCCGCTTGCGCAGCTTGATGTTGGCATTCACGGACATACCGGTGCGCAGCATGAGTTCGGCGCCGTTGGAGTTGAGCGTTTGGCTTTCTAAGTCAATCTCAACTGGAAAACGATAATAGGGGTAGATTTCATCTGGCGGCAACGCGTCTGAGCCAATGCTGATGATTTCGCCATCGACATCGCCAAACTCGCTGTAGGAGAAGGCATCAATCCGCACGTCAACCGGCTGACCGATGCGTACAAAGCCGATATCTTTATTGGGCACATAGACCCGCGCGACGAGGGCATCTTCGGGCACAATTTCTAAAATGGGCTCAGTTGAATTGGCTGCGTAGCCAGGCTGATTAGCTTTGAGGTTAAACACGGTGCCGGCAACTGGGGCAGTTAGCACCTGATACCTAAGCGTCTGGTCGAGCTGGCTGATTTGACTGTTGAGCTCCTGCAGCTGCTTTTCACTCTCTAAGATCAGCTGCGTCAGCTGCGAATCAATCTGAGCGACGCGCTCATCGTTAGCAGCAATGCGGTCCTGCAGCGTGCGGTCAGATTCAAATCGGGTGCGGTCAATTTCGCGCTCGGCCTGGGCAATCTGAAATCTTAGCCGCGCGGCTTCTTCAGTGAGCGTATTGACCTCAGTCAGCTTGTTATTCACTTCCTGCTGCTGCTGCAGATAGCTTAGTTCAGCCACGGCGCCTTCTTCATTGAGACGCGCTAAGCGCTCTAAAATCTCGCGGTTGGTGCTGAGATCGCTCTTGGCATTGGAGAGCTGAATTTGAGTTTGGTCTAGCTGCTCTGTGAGCTGGTTGACCTGCAGGGCATTAATTCGCTGCTGTGAGCTCAGCGCTGAGCTCGCAGTATTGAGCCGGGTGCGCTGCTCTTCGTTGAGGTCGCTGGTGCTGCCACCGAGCTGCGCCCGATAGAGTTTATTATTGGCTAGCAATGCCTCGCGATCGCGCATCCGCTGTCGCAGGTCGGCAGAGACAGAGTCGGGCGCTATGCTGCCAAAATCGCCGCTGAGCTGCGCTCGATAGAACTCGTTCTCTTCAACCAGGCGGCCTTGCAAATCCTTGGCAGTTTCGATTTCTGCCTGGGCTGCTGTCTGATCAAAGCTGATCAGGGGCTCTCCTTGATCCACTATCTCGCCTTCTTGGACGTGAATTTCTTCAATCACGCCGCCGACGGGGGCCTGGACAGACTGTACCACGCCTTCTGGCTCGAGCTTGCCCTGAGCGGGGACCGTTTCCTCCACTTTCGCTAAACAGGCCCAGGCCACGCTAGCGGTTGTCACTGCCAAAATGGTCCAGACGATGGCGATCGCCCAGCGCGGCGACTGCCGTAAAATAACCGGCTGATCAAAGCTGCGCAGCGGCTTAAACTGCCGTTCTTCGGTGGCCTCGGGCTGAACGCTGCCATTGGCTGAGACACCGTTCTGGCTAACGCCGTTCTGGTTGATGCGAGAAGTCATAGCGATTAACCGTTCCCCTGTTGTTGATGTAAGCAGTAGTAACGACCCATAAGGGCAAGCAGTTCGTCGTGAGTGCCTTCTTCAACGATGGCCCCTTTATCCATCACCAAGATTTTGTCAGCATGGCGCAGCGCCCCTAAGCGGTGCGTGATGAAAAAGACGGTGCGGCCTTTGGCCCACTTCATTAGGTTGGCTGAAACCTGCGACTCGGTGTCGTAGTCGAGGGCGCTGGTGGCTTCGTCTAAGACCAGCAGCCTAGGATTTTGCAAAATGGTGCGGGCGATCGCAATTCGCTGCCGCTGCCCACCTGACAGGGAGGAGCCGCGCTCGCCAACGCGCGTGTTGTAGCCGACTGACAGGTTCATAATGAAGTCGTGGGCACAGGCAATTTTTGCCGCTTCGATGATTTCGTCAGTTTCAGCCTCTGGATTGGTGAGGGCAATATTTTCTTGAATGGTGCCTTCAAACAGCAGCGGATCTTGCGGCACAATGCCGATCTGGCGGCGCAGCGAGTAAAGCTCGACCTTACCAATGTCGTAGTTGTCGATCAGGATGCGGCCCGAGTTGGGATGGTAGAGGCGCGGCAGCAGCTTCATCATCGTACTTTTACCTGACCCGCTCTGGCCAACGATGCCCACAAACTGCCCGGCAGGAAAGTCCATCGTGACGTTGATCAGCTGCAGCGGACCGGAGGCAGCAAAGCGGAAGGCGACATTTTCGTAGCTGACGTTGCCCTGGATTTCCGGCATGGGAATCTGGCTGCGCTGTTCGGCTTCTTGCTCTTGCGGATGGTCGATAATGTCGCTGAGACGCTCTAGCGAGAGGGCCGTCTCTTGGAAATTTTGCCAGAGCTGCGTCAGGCGCAGCAGCGGCTGCGTCACGTAGCCAGAAATAATCCGAAAGGCAATCAGGCCGCCCAGCGTTAGCTCGCCTTCAAGCACCAGAAAGGCACCAAACCAGAGCACCAGCAGAGCCGAAATTTTGTTTAAGAAGTTGCTGGCAGACCCGGCCGTGGTGGAGGTCAGCACGGTCTTAAAGCCGTCGCTAACGTAGCGGCCATAGCGCTCTTGCCATTTCCAGCGGGTATTGAGTTCGATATTCTGGGCTTTGACGGTTTGGATGCCAGAGAGCGCTTCTACCAGGAAGGACTGGGTTTGAGCATTGCGTTCGGCCTTGGTGCGCAGCTGCTTGCGCACAATTGGCGATACGAAAAAGGTCAGCGCTACAAAAATGGGAATCGTCGCCAGCGTCACCAGCGTCAGCTTAACGCTGTAGATCAGCATGACCACGATGTAGACGACTGAGAAGACAGCGTCGAGCACCACTGTAAGGGCCGTCCCAGTCAAGAACTGGCGAATATTTTCTAGCTCGTTGACGCGGCTTGACAGCTCACCCACCGGGCGGCGGTCGAAATACTTCAGCGGCAGCCGCAGCAGGTGATCAATCGTCTGTGAGGCCAGCGTCATGTCGATGCGGTTGGTGGTATCGACAAATAAGTAGGTGCGCAGACTGCCTAAGATGGCCTCAAAGATGGCTACCATGACCAAGAAAAAGCCCAGCACGTGCAGCGTATCAACGCTCTGCTGCACAATCACCTTGTCGATGATCACCTGGATCATCAGCGGATTGGCCAGACTAAAGATTTGATAGAAGAAAGAGGCCAGCAGCACCAGGGCCAGCACGCCTTTATATTTTTTCAGTGAGGGCACAAACCAAGAGAGGCCAAAGCGCTGCTGCGGCGTTTCTGCCGTCGGCTCTAGCATCAAGATTTCGCCTTCTGGACCCCAAATCTCCTCAAATGCCTGCGGCGAATGCTGAATGATGCTCCGCTCTTCGGGCGAGCCAATAATGTATTGCTTAGGCGTCGCTTCGTAGATCAGGGCAAAGCTATCGCGCCAGCGAATCAGGGCTAGCTTAGGCAGACGGCCAATGGCGCCGGCGGGTATCTTGGCCAGCTGCGGTTTGAGGCCTAGCAGATCGGCAACGGCACCGCAGGCAGGCAGCGATAGCTTACCTAGGCGCTCCTGCTGGTTCATCAGCACGCGCCGTACCACGTCTCGCTTAAAGGGCATATTGAAATGCTGGGCTAGCATCTCAAAGCAGGCCACGGTGGTATCGACCTCGCCCTTAGCCCGCAGGTGCGGATAGCGCTTGAGGTCACGCTTTTCGGTTTCGGCCTCAAAGACGGTAGGCTCAGTGGCGGCGTAGGGAATCTGGCTGTAGCTGTTTGGCGGCGGCGCGATCGCATCGGCCACCGAGCCTCCGTCAGGCTGAGCTGAGAAAAAGACGGCCTGGGAGGGAATGCCCACCAGCCGCGCCCCGTTAGAGCTCATGACGTTGATCGGCTCTGGGTTAAAGTCGAGCGAGAGCTGAGCCCCGACCGGGTAGGAGGAAACTTTGCCGCGACTGACAAACCAGCTGTAGTTGGGATCGAGCCGACTCGGATCGAGGCGGCCGTAAGGTAAATTCTGAGCCATTGCCCCGGCTTCTGCCATGCGATTGACCAGCCGCGCCAGCTCACTGACGTTCTGCGCTCGCTTTTTGAGATCCTGACTGAGCACGTCAAACAGCTCAGACAGATAGCAGCGCTGCTGCGCCACCTCAGAAAACTCAGACTGAGTCGTCAGCAGCTTAGACAGCTCGGCTGCCGGGACGGCAATCGCGACCACTTCAGTAGACGCGATCGCGCTTTCGCAAGCGATGCCGCGCACTAGACCCGCTAGCCCTAGCGTGCTGCCAACCGAGAGTCGGGCTAGCGTTTGCGGACTCTGCGTGTGCGGGTCGTAGCCCAGCAGTCGGGCCTGCCCTTCCATCAGCACAATCGCCTGATAGGGCATTGTCTCGCGACGCACAATGGGCTGACCAATGCGATAGCGCAGCAGCTGACTTTTGTTAGCGAGCGACTGAACAACCGCTGTGGGCAGCCGTCTAAAAGGCTCAACCGTGCCTAGAAACTGATCAATAGATGCGTCGGTGTAGGTCATGATTCTGCCTGTGAAGCCTTCTGTGAAGCTGTTTGTGAAGCCGTCTGCGGTTCTGCCTGTGATTCTGGCTGTGGCTCTGCCTGTGATTCTGGCTGTGGTTCTGCCTGCGACTCTGGCCGCGAGACGAGCGACTGCACCGCTGTTTGCTGCAGCTGCTGCTGGAGCCAGTTCTGAAAGAGCTCATCGAGCAGCCGCTGTCGGGTGGCTTCGTCCATTTGCGCCGGTAGAAATTTATCGAGCCGGGCAATCACAAACCATTCACCGATAGGGGTTGGCGACCAGAGCTGCCCTGGCTGGCTAACTGAGAGCATTCGCGCCAGTACCGGATGCGGTACGCTCAGCTCAACTGGGCCAATCAGACCACCGGTTTGAGCTTCTTGCCCTTCTGAATAGTCGCGCGCTAACTGAGAGAATGATGCCTCATCGTCCTGCAGCCGAAAGTAGAGCTCCTGCGCCAGGCTGGCATCTTGCGTTCTAATCAGCGAGTAGAGCACTCTATCTAACTTATCCTTTCGCTGCAGAAAATAGGACTCAACCTGAGAGCCCCAGGCGTTCTCCTTGAACTTGGCTAATCTGCCTTCTCGAATTGCTGCTGGCAATAGCTGAGCCTCTGTCATTTGGCGCTGCTGCAGCCAGGCTTGGCGCTGATCAGGACTAACCTGCTGCTTTTTCCAGAAACCATCGATAGCTTCTTCGGGCGTGCATTCAATCGCTTCAATCGAGTTTTCGATCACGACTTCTTTGACTAGCTTTGGCAGCAGCTGATATCGCTGTAGCCTCTCTAGAAGTTCGCTTACCTCTAATGTTGTCTGCCCTATCTGCAAAACTGCTGTCATGCGCCCGATGATCTATAAAACCTATAACGTTATAGCAATATCCATTGACATAAAAATATAGATAATCGCCTAAAAGTAGCGTTCCCACTGATTTACGGTTAATTTGCAGGATGCGCTTCAATTAATCAAATTATCCTACGCTTATGAAATTTGAGAGCGCTTTTTGAGCATCTCTACAGATTTCTTTTCACCCTGCAAACGCGATAGCGGTAGTTGCGATCGCTAGTGAACGATTTTCAGCTGATTCAGGTTGCTCTGCTCAAAGGGCTGGAGACATATAGCTTTACAGGCTGAGCTAGGTAAATTCCCTAAAAATTTTGGAGACCAGACAGTACTTCTTTGAAAGTAAATCTACTTAAAAGCTGGGAAACGGCCGAGCTGCGCTGGCAGATTGACTCAAATCTTTCTCAGACTAGCTCAGCGTAATTGCACCCATCAATAAAGTTTTCATAAACCGGCCTTTACCGATCGCACCCAGTGCCGACGAGCTTTTCAAGCGGCACTGAGCTTAAGCCTCTGACCTGCCCTCCCCTGCGCCTGCACAGCTTGGCCTTAATCAAAAAAAGATTTCGTGAAGTCTCAGGATACTCAATAAAGATCGGGTGATTTCCCGCAGCCTTAACAGAAGCTTTACCGTCGCTTTACTTAGGCCTGGGAGCGTCATAAGTGGCCCGCGAGAGATGCGTCTACCGTCTGTTTTGATCCGGTTGACTTTGTAAGAGGTACACATGGAACCCGATATTTTTATCAGCGAGATTCACTACGACAATCAAGGCACTGATGTTGGCGAATTTATTGAGATCACTGGACCTGCTGGAATTAGCCTGGACGGCTATAGTCTGGTGCTCTATAACGGCAATGGCGGCACAGTTTATGACACGGTTGCTCTCAGCGGCACTGTACCTGACGAAGCTAACGACCAAGGGGCTGTGACCTTTAATATTGCCGGCATTCAAAACGGTGCGCCGGATGGGATTGCTCTAGTAGATCCCAGCGGTAACGTGGTGGAGTTTCTCAGCTACGAAGGCACGCTCACGGCGACTGACGGTCCGGCTAGCGGTCAGACCAGCACTGATATTGGCGTGGCCGAAACCAGCAGCACGCCGATTGGGCAGTCGCTACAGCTGATCAATGGCAGCTGGACTGGACCTGATACTGCCACGAAAGGATCCCTGAATACCGGCGGCAATGGCGGCGGGGCCGAAGAGAAGCTGATCAGCGAAATTCAAGGCAGCGGTGCTGAGAGCCCACTGGTTGGCAGCGAAGTCACGATTGAAGCGGTCGTAGTCGGCGACTTTCAAGATGGCGCTAGCGGTGCTGATGGCGACCTCAACGGCTTCTTTGTGCAAGAAGAGGATGCAGATGCGGACGGCAGCGCAGCCACCTCCGAAGGTCTATTTATCTTTGACGGCAGTTCGCCGGCGGTGGATGTGGCGGTAGGTGACTTGGTGCAGGTTACCGGCACCGTCACTGAGTTTAACGGTCTCACTGAGCTAACCAACGTCACTGTGTCTCAGCAGGGAACGGCGGTCCTGCCGACGGCGGCCACGGTCAGTTTTCCGCTGAGTGACGCTGCTGACCTCGAAGCTTTCGAAGGGATGCAGATCACCATTCCCGACACGCTGTTTGTTACCGAGTACTTTAACCTCGACCGCTTTGGCGAGGTGGTGCTGTCGTCAGACGGGCCGAGCAACGCGCCGGGCACCGACGGCCGGCTCGATCAGTACACGCAGTTCAATGCGCCCGATCAGGCCGGTTTTACTGCCTATCAAGATGCGATCGCGGCGCGGCGAATCGTGCTTGACGACGGTCAAACCGTCCAGAACCCCGATCCGATTCTTCTGGGTCGCGGCGGCGAGCCGCTGAGCACAGACAACACCCTGCGCGGTGGTGATACTGTTAACAACCTGACCGGCGTGCTGAGCTACAGCTTTGGCGACTACCGCATTCAGCCGGTTGCGCCGGTCGATTTTCAGCCTGCCAACCCGCGTCCGGCCGAGCCAGAACCGGTGGGTGGTGATCTAAAAGTCGTCAGCTTCAACGTCCTCAACTTCTTTACGACGCTCGACGTGGCGGGCAACCCCGGCAGCGGCCCGAACAACCTAGAGCCGCGCGGCGTTGACAGCCAGGCTGAGTTTGAGCGTCAGCTGCAGAAGCTGGTGACGGCTTTAGAAATCATCGATGGCGACATTGTTGGGCTGATTGAGCTAGAGAATGAGTTTGGTGGCGATCAAAACGGCGACGGTCAGTTTGCCATTGACACGCTGGTCGATGCGCTCAACGATCGCGTCGGTGCTGGCACCTATGCCTACGTCGAGCCGGGCCGCACCTTCGTTGACGTCAGCGACGCGATTTCTGTTGGCGCGATCTACAAAACCACGTCGGTGCAGCTGGCCCTCGGTACGACGGTAGAGATTCTAGATGACTCTGACCTGCCGGCGCTGGGGCTCAACTTTGACAATGCGGTGTTTGACGGCCCCAGCACTAATCGAGCGGCGCTAGCGGCCACTTTCGAGGAAGTGGCGACCGGCGAGCAGCTGACGGTGGCGGTCAACCACTTCAAGTCGAAGGGCAGCGTTAACTCTGCACCGGGTAACGAAGCCCAGGGCGACGGCGCGGGCAACAACAATGCGATTCGTCTGCAGG
The DNA here is from genome assembly GCA_010671975.1 of Leptolyngbya sp. SIO4C1. GTDB lineage: Bacteria > Cyanobacteriota > Cyanobacteriia > Phormidesmidales > Phormidesmidaceae > SIO4C1. Next base: position 9,037 of record JAAHIA010000169.1, read on the forward strand.
CTTCGCAGGCACTGGATGCCTGGCTAGACACCGACCCGACCGGCAGCAACGACCCCGACTATCTGATCATCGGCGACCTCAATGCCTACGCGCAGGAAGATCCGATCACCTACCTAGAGAACGAAGGCTATACCAATGTCGTAGACAATCCCGAGTCGGCCTACTCTTTTGTATTCGACGGTCAGTTTGGCACGCTCGACTATGGTCTAGCCAACACCACGCTAATTTCTCAGGTGACCGGCGCTACCGAATGGCACGTCAACGCCGATGAGCCCGATGCGCTCGACTACAATCTGGACTTTGGTCGCGATCCGAGCCTGTTTGACGGCTCTATGCCCTATCGCAACTCTGACCACGATCCGCTGATTATTGGCTTAGACCTGTCTAGCCCAAATCAGATCAACGAGATTATGGGCACCAACCAGCGCGATCTCCTAGAAGGTACCGACGGAGCCGATCGGATTGAAGGCCGGCGCGGCTGGGATGTGATCAATGGCGGTGCGGGTGAAGATAGTTTGCTCGGTGGTCGCGGGGCCGACGTGATTAACGGCGGCGACGGCGACGATATCATTACCGGCGGTCGCGGTATCGACATTCTAGACGGCGGCGCGGGTCGCGACATCTTTGTCTACGACGCGGTGAATGAAGGGCTAGACGTCATTCGCAACTT
>JAAHIA010000017.1 GCA_010671975.1 Leptolyngbya sp. SIO4C1
ATAGTCTCTAAGCTTCACTGTGTCGGGGTTGTATGAGAATGTCAAAGCCAAATTGAGTAGCAATATGGCTATTGTCGTGAATCAGACGCTGCACCTGCAGCCAGACTACGTTGGGCAGTAACTTCTCTCGAACCAACCGACAGGTCTGCTTCCAGTCGAGTACAGGTGGCCAAGCCCATCGGTCCATCCAGTGTGCCAGTAGATAGGCAATCAAGGACAGCAGGAGCCATCGGTAAACGCCCAACTTGGTGCCCTGCCCAAAGCAGTGGAGAGCGAATTGATGTTTGGCGGTCTTGAAAAAGCCCTCAATCGCCCATCGCTTACGACCCAGGCGCACCAGGTAGACGCCCGAATAGGGATAGGTGGAAGCGATAAAGCGAAGTTCTCGCTTGCCATCGGCCCGCTTGAGCCAAAACCAGGACAGTGTCAGGGGAAAGTCAATGCCATTGAGTCGCACCAGGCAGCCTCGTTTAGCATGACGATAGAGGGCTTTGACGTTGCCACCATCGTCGAGTTTCCGATTGGCTCGAATGCCCACCACTGCCCGCCAGCGTCTTTTTCGGACCGCCTTGAGGAAGTCGATAGTGCCAAACTCAGTGTCAGCTTGCACAATCACGGTTTGACCGGCTACCAAGCGCTTAGGGACCGTGGCGAGCAACTTAGAAGCCAATTGATTCGGGGTGGCCTGACCCTGAGCGTGCCAAATGCGAAAGCTCCAGGGGATACGCCAATCGCCCAAGACTACGTATAGCACCACTAAATGCAATCCCCGTTTGCCATTGAGCATCCGCACCTACGCTTCTGGTCTATCAGCCCCTTCACTCTGGCTACTCAGATGGCTGAACTTGCCTGCCTTCTCCAACGTCGTTAGGTCAATCAACAGGCGGATAGCGATATGAGAAGGCGGTCGATGCAGGGCAATCTGCTGCAAGATAGCTTGACGGGTCGTGCGCAGCACCGAGAGGGTTGACCAGCGGTATTGATTGAGAAAGCGACTCAGCGAACTCGCCGATTTTACTTGGCTATGTTCCGGGACTGCATGGCCTTGGGCGTCCAGAAATAGACCCAATATCGCTTGTAGGCTCGCTTTTTGATACGCACTAGGCATCAGGCAGACAAGGCTATACATTAGCCCTTGGGCGTGTTTGAGGATGGTTGGCATAACCGTCTCTAGTTTTTGGTTACGCCCTTTTTCCCAGCTTTTTGACCCCTAAGACAACCCTCAATCTCAAAGGTGCAAGATCTCAGCTAAACTAACACAAACGGATATCAGGCCCCGAAATCTCGTTCATGATGGCGTTTCACTTATCTTTGAGGTAGCGGCGCTAAGCCACTCATAGCAAAGCTTTTCAGCTTTGGAGATGTCTAATCGGCGCAGCACGATCAGCGGCAGCATCACCCGACAATACTGAGGCGGACGGTACGGGCCTCTCAGCTTATCGGCAATATTCCAAATAAAGCCAACGAGATCTTGATGACTGATGCGCTGTTGATTCAAATCGGTTGCAGATAAATTCGTTCCGAGGAATATTATAGAGAGTAACCAGAGCGATTAGACTATTCACCTTCAGCCTCACAGGCGCCAATGCTGACCCAGCTGGTTGAGCCATCTTGCCAGATCTCTTTTTTCCAGATGGGGGCATTGTGCTTGAGCGTATCAATTGCATATTTGCAAGCCGCAAACGCCTCCGTGCGATGCGGGCAGCCTACCGCTACCAGCACGCTAATTTCGCCCACTGTCAGCTTGCCCGTCCGGTGATGGATCACCACGTGCGTCACCTCCGGCCACTGCTGCTGTAGCTCAGCCGCAATCTGCTTAAACACTGCGATCGCCATTGGCTCATAAGCCTGATACTCTAGGGCTACGACGGCGCGTCCTTCGGTGTTGTTGCGCACCATGCCGCTCATCACTACCACTGCGCCGTTGGCCGCATCGTCTGCTCGACGATAGACATCTTCTAGCGAAAGCGGCGCAAACGTGATGGCAAAGTGGTCAGCTGGGTTGTTTTGAGACTGGGTAGCCGGGTCGAAAGAGAGGCTGGTTTGCATAAGAATAGAGATCGGAGCAGCACTAAGAAGACTTTTGACTTTGACCCATCAAGTAGAGTAGGGCCATGCGCGTTGCCACGCCATTGGTGACCTGCTTAGCCACTAGGCTGAGCTCAGGATCGTCCATCAGGTCGGAGGTGATTTCAACGCCGCGATTGGTCGGACCCGGGTGCAGCAGCTTGACCGTGGGCTGACAGCGAGCAATGCGATCGCGCGTGATGCCATAGCGCTGATGATATTCCCGCAGGCTAGGCAGCAAATGCTGCGTCATCCGCTCTCGCTGCAGTCGCAGGGCCATGATAAAATCAGCGCCTGCTAATGCCGGTTCGAGCTGCCAGTGGAGAAACAGCCTGCGCTCTGGTGCACCGGCTCCATTTTCTATTGGCGAGTTTTGAAACGCTGCTAACAGCTGCTTTGGTAGCAGCGTGGGCGGGGCAGCTAAATGCACTTCAGCGCCGCAGGCGGTGAGGCTCCATACGTTTGATCGCGCCACGCGCGAATGCAGAATGTCGCCAACGATGGCGATTTTTTTCCCTTTGAGCAGGTCGATAGTGGGGGTATCGCTCTCTAAGCTAGTGCAGAGCGTAAACAGGTCAAGCAGCGCCTGCGACGGATGCTCATGCTGACCATCACCCGCGTTTAAGACGCCCACGCCGGCCTTCAGCCGATCCATTTCTTGGGCAATGGTTGCGGGCACGCCGGCTTTGCTGTGTCGCACCACCATCAGGTCGGTCCCCATTGCCAGGTAGGTCTTGGCCGTATCAAGAATGGTTTCGCCCTTAGTCAGAGAAGACGTGCTGGGTGAAAAATTGAGCGTATCGGCTGAGAGGCGCTTAGCTGCTAGCTCAAAGCTGCTGCGCGTGCGAGTAGAGGGTTCAAAAAAAAGGTTGGTGACCACGCGACCTTGCAAAGTCGGCACCTTTTTATTACGACGAGAGAGCACTTCGCGAAAGCTCAGCGTGGTTTTGAGCACGGTTTCATAGTCGTGAGGCGTAAAATCTTCTAGGGAAATGATGTGATGACGGTTCCAAGCGGCCTCAGCCATAGTCAGGTTACCTGCTGCTGCGTCAATTATAACTGCGTAAACTGGCACATCTAAGCGATGGGGTGGACCCGAATTTTGTAGGATCGAGTTAGATTATCCTTCTGTCTGAAACTCACGATCTATTTCAGTTTAAAGATCTCACCATTGAGCTATTCAGGCTGTATTCATTCAATGTAAGTTTTGATCTCATGCTTCGGTTCCCTAAATCATTTCTTGGCATAGTGCTAGCGGCTAGCGTGATCGCTGCTGGCTGCGATAACTCCGGCAGCGTGGCTGACCTTGATTCGGCCTCAACCCCGACGCAAACGGAGACAGAGGCCAGCACGCCAACGACTGAAGGCGATACCGCAGCGGATGCCGAAGCTGATGTCGATAAAGGCACAGACGGTAAAGCACCGGCCTCTGCTCAGCCATCAGGGCCGGAAGCGGCCACAGACGATCTGATTGAGGTGCCCATCTACGTCATGGACGAGCAGTGCAATGACTTTGTGCAAGAAACGGTGCGCGTTCATGAAGACAAGGCAATGGATGAGGCCGTTGGGAAAGTGATTGCGTCGACGGCTGAATTTAATGCATTCGATCTGGCCGGCTACCGAGTAAACCTAGACGAAAGCACCGGCATGGTCGTCATCGATCTGCGACTCTCGGAAGAGTCACAGCGGCAGTTTGTTTCGCTGAGCAGCTGTGAGCAGCGGGCGCTGTTTGGCAGCGTAGAGGAAACGCTGCTCAAAAATAGCAGCTGGGATGTCAAAGCCGTCGAATTTACAGCGCGCGGTGAAGAGCTGGTGCTTTAGAGAACTAGGGCTTTGACACGGCTGGGTTATTGGTGAGATACCAGCGCCAGGGCTGATCAGTGGCTTTAGAAATGCCGATGCGGGTGGTTTGGCTAATTTTGTGAATGCCGCTGGTCAGGGCTTTAGAAAAAGCCGGATGGCGGTGCTCTAGCCAAAGCCCGGTCTGAGGCGAAAAGGGCAGTCCGCTGAGGCGACGGTCAATTTCTAGCGTACGGCACAGCTTGCCTGGGCCAGCTGCTATACGGTTGAGATCATCGGCCTCAAGCCCGGCTGGCACTGCCTTAAGCTGCAAAGCTCGGATTAAAACGGCGCTGCCAATGCCGGTCTTTTCAGTGACTACGTTGAGGCAGTGATACATGCCATAGATGAAGTAGACGTAGCTCAGACCGGCGGGGCCAAACATATGGGCGTTGCTGGCAGTTTGACCGCGATAGGCGTGGCAGGCCGGGTCGTCCGGTAGGTAGGCCTCAGTTTCAACGATTAGGCCGCGAATGGTTTCTCCGGTTAGCTTTTGACGAACGAGGGTACAGCCTAGCAGATCGGGCGCAACCGCTAGAGCCGTGCGATCGCACCATTCCCGCCTAATAATTCTGTTGCGATTAGTAACAGTCATTTAACGTATGTTGCATTCCGAAATGAACTTGGTACGATCACATCAGAAGCATTGAATCACCCTCGAGTTAGTTTTGCATGGATATTAAATCAATTCTGCCAGTATTAGCGATCGCCTTTACAATTGCCTGCCTCTTTTTCGGCACCCAAAACGGCTTCTATGATTCCGATAACTATCACGGCAACGGCTCTGCCCACTAGCGGTTAGGACGCACTTCATTAGGCTGTGAGCGAATTAATCTGTACGCCTTACGCTGTCGGACATGGCAGCGAAGGCGTTTGTTTTGGGCTACAGATGGGGCCACACCGGATACTGCTAGACTGCGGCCTAGCGGATATTGCGCCGCTAACTAGCGCAGACGCGCCACCGGCAGACTTTGTCTTTTGTAGCCATGCTCACACTGACCATGCACGAGGGCTGCTGGCGCTGCATCAGGCATTTCCTTCGCTGCCCATCTACAGCAGCCAGGCTACGGCCGAGCTGCTACCGCTCAACTGGCCCCAGGCCGACGTTCCTAGCTTTTGCGCAGGGCTGCCCTGGCGGGTGCCGATAGCGCTCACTCAGGGGCTCACTGTCGAGCTTTGGCCGGCCGGCCATCTGCCGGGCGCGGCCTGTTTGCTGCTAGCCTACGTGACGCCAGCGCGCACCTATCGCGTCTTTTACACAGGCGACTGCTTCTTATCGGCCTCCCGACTGGCCGAGGGCCTGCCGCTTGAGGCGCTGCGAGGGCTCAGCCCAGATGTCTTAATCGTGGAAGGTACCTACGGAACGCTGCGGCAGCTGCATCGCCGTCAGCAAGAAAACCAGCTGGCCGAGCGGCTGCGCCAAATGATCGATCGCGAGCCAACCAGGCGCATCGTTTTTCCTGCCCCGATTATTGGCCTTGGCCAGGAGCTGCTGCTGCTGCTGCGCAGCCACCATCACTTCACTGGCTATCCGCTCAACGTTTGGGTAGACCCGATTATTGGCCTCGGCTGTGATGCCTATGGCGATCTGCTAGAAAGCCTGCCGCGCAATGTGCAAAATTTCGCGCAGCATCAGTCGCTGTTTTGGGATGAGCGGGTATTTCCGCATGTGAAGCGGCTGCTGCCCCAGCCAGCCATCGCTGCAGCGCCGGCCGTCTTCATCGTCCATCCAGCGACGCCGCCAGCGCAGTATTGCTCAGCTGACAGCGGTGAGTGGACGGTCTTTATCCCCGAGCTAAGCGATCTGACGCTTTGGCAATCGCAGCTCGACCATCGCCCCCCTCAGTACAACTGGCTAGACGCGCTAAAAAACTCTACTCATTCAGGGACGGTACAGCTCGAAACCTACCCCCTTAGCAGTCACTGCGACGGTCTGAGTACGGCTCAGTTTATTCATAATCTGCGGCCGCAGCACGTGCTCTTTATGCACGGTGCCCCCGATCGGCTCGCCGACTTAGCCAACTTAGAAGAGCTGCAGGCCCGCTATCAAATCCGACTGCCGCTGCCGGGACAGGCCATTGAAATTATGCTAGAGTCCCAGTTTTGGCAGCCAGCACCGCCGCCAGAAACGCTATACGAAGGCGAAGTCAGCGTGGACCAAGAGGCGATCACCCTAGCGCTGCCGCTCGAGGTCACCCAGGATCCTCGCTGGCACCAGTTTGCCGATACCGGCGTGGTCGAGGTGCGCTGGCAGGGCGACAAGCTGGTGATGCGCGGCCTCAGCCAGGCTGAAATGCTAACCGCGCCGCCCAAGCAGCGGCAGGCCTGTGCTTACTGTCGCTATCAGAAGCAGCAGCGCTGCCGCAACGCAGACTCGCCGCTTTTTGGCCGTCAGGTGCCGCCTAGCGGCTATTGCTCAAAATTTGAGCCGCAGGCAGCCGACGAAGCTTAAGCATCGGAGTTATTTGATTCTGAAGGCTGATCGCTTAGCTGCTCGGGCAGGGGGCAGTCTTCCGCTACCATAATCTCAGCATTGCCTTTGGGCACCGCAGCTAGCCGCTGCATGACTGAGCCAATGCTATCTAGCCGCACCATTTCTTCCCAAGCGCAAACTTCGTCTTCTTCCTCAGTCTCATAGCGCAGGGTAACCAGATCACCTTCAATATCTAGGATTCGAGCACGCTCAATCCAGCGCTGCTGATCTCGCAGAAAGATCCACACCTCGCGGCCATCGCAGGAGAGCTGGTAGATCTTGCGGTGCAACATGAGTTTTTAACCTCAGCCAGTAAAACACTTAGTAGTACAGTTTGATCGAGGACGCTGTTAAATTGCGTAGAGTTCCAAATCGCTCATTGCTGGTAGCTCTATTCTAACAGTGGGTCCAACGCTTGCAAGCCGGCGCTGTTCGCTTGATTAACTGGCCGATGTCGACAAAAGTATGCTCAAGTAGCAAGGAAGACGGACAATGCAGCTACAGCTCTGTGCCTGGCCCGAGGTTGAGGCTTATTTGGCGCGATCGCGCGGCATCATTTTCCCCATTGGCTCAACCGAGCAGCATGGCCCCACCGGACTAATTGGCACCGACGCTATCTGCGCTGAGACCATTGCCAAGGGCGTCGGTGAAGCCACAGACGCGCTGGTAGGGCCTACGATTAACGTCGGTATGGCGCTGCACCACACAGCCTTCCCTGGCAGCATCAGCCTGCGCCCCACTACCCTGATTGCGCTGATTCAAGACTATATCAAGCCGCTTGCCAGAGCCGGGTTTACCCATTTCTATTTCATCAACGGTCACGGCGGCAATATGGCAACGCTGAAGGCTGCCTTTTCAGAGACCTATGCGGCGCTGGCCGACCTTGGTCTGCCTCAGGCCGATCGGGTGCGCTGTAAGCTAGCCAACTGGTTTCTGTGCAAGTCGGTCTATCAGCTAGCCAAAAAACTCTATGGTAATCAGGAAGGCTCGCACGCTACTCCTAGCGAAGTGGCGCTCACCCAGTTTGTCTATCCAGAGGCCATCAAGCAGGCCCCGCTAGATCCACCGGTTGCGCCCTCTGGTCGCTCAATTTATGGCGCTGCCGACTTTCGCCGCTTCTATACCGACGGGCGGATGGGATCTAACCCAGATTTAGCAACGCCCGAGCACGGTCAGCAGTTTTACACGGCTGCCGTCAAAGAAATGAGCGATGACTACCTCAAGTTTTTAGCCATTAGCTAGCCGCGCTGCGATAAATAACTTTACATAGATTGCCATTTGCTGGTTGAGCGAAGACATTAACCCTGTAGGCAGTCTATGGACAACCGTAGGATGGCACCTGTTCGCGCCGATCGCCTAGCGGTCTTGATTGATGCTGACAATGCTAACGCTAAGCTGATTGAGCCCCTGCTCAATGAGATTGCTAAGTACGGCGTGCCTTACGTCAAGCGCATCTATGGCGACTGGACCAAACCGCATCTAAGCCATTGGAAAAGTAAGCTCAACGAGTTAGCGATTCAGCCTATTCAGCAGTTTAGCTATACCCACGGCAAAAATTCGACCGACAGCGCTCTGATCATTGACGCCATGGACCTGCTCTATACGCGCAACTTTGACGGCTTTTGCCTAGTCTCAAGCGATAGCGACTTTACTCGATTAGCCAGTCGCCTGCGCGAGTCGGGACTGCTGGTCTACGGCTTTGGCGAGAAGAAAACGCCGCAGGCGTTTGTCAGCGCCTGCGACAAATTTACCTACGTTGAGATTTTGCGTAACTCTGCTCAGAGCGCCGCTAGCCACGCCGGTAAACATAGCCAAACTGGCAAGTCTCTAAACAAAAAGATTTTGCAGCTGTTCAAAGACGCCTATGAAGCCGTGTCTGGAGAAGACGAATGGATTCACCTCGGGCCGTTTGGCTCACAGCTTAACAAGCTCTCACCCTCGTTTGACCCGCGCAACTATGGCTACAGTAAGCTGGGTCAGCTGGTGAAAGCCAGCAATCTTTTTGAGATTAAAGAAACTCCCCACGCCAAGAAACCAGCAGCAAAAGATATCTATATCAAACTGAAGGAGCTATAAGTGTAAGCAACAGCTCTACAATAGGCGCAGCAAATAATACGGTACGAATATTTTGACGGCGAAGTATTTGCGATAGCGGGTATGCTGCCCCATGTAGATATTGCTCTGAATATTGGAGTGAGCGGACAAGTAAGCGAGTGTTTATCTTGCCGCAAATGCTCTCTCAACAGCTCCAAGACCTGGAAGCAGATCGGATTTTGATCAAGAATGTTCTGGTGGCCGAGCCTCCTAAGACTGTTCGATACAGTTTGACAGAGCTAGGCTACCAGGCAAGCGAGGTGCTCGATGCGCTCACCCGCTGGGGGCATCAAAGTCAGGTGGTGAACCAGCAGATGCAAAACAACACAGAGATTTAGTTTTATCGTTGCTATAGCAGTTAGGCACTTGCAGCGAAAAAAATGCCCGTTCACCCATCCGCTTATCCATCTATGGCTCTAATCTGAGACCTTATTTTTATTTTTGTGCGCTCCCCTTGTTGGTTTTTAATCAGCTTCAAAAACGCGATCGCCTTTGTGCAATCGATAGGCCATTTGGTAGGTTTGCCCTTGCGATCGCACCGTGGGTGCATGCGCTGCCAAATAGCGAGCCGTGGCTACCAGAATATGAATGCCTGCGTCGGTCTCTTGCAAGTGCTGATAGAGCCGAAATGCCGCCTCAACGTTCTGAATCGTATGAAAGTCGCGGTCTTCGCGCAGGAGCAAGTGCCCGAGCATGGCCAGCAGCGGCTGCGGGTCGCCACCGCTGTAGAGATAGCGCCCAACGAGTTGACCGGCTTCGGCCACCTGCTGCTGCTTGTCTAGCAGCTCAGGCAGCGCTGCTAGCAGCGCCTCTGGATTGTCAACTTGCTTGGCCGGATTGGGCAAACGGGCCGGCGGCATATTCAAAAAGCGATCTAGGTAGACGCTCACGGCTGCGTCAAACACACCGCGCAGCAGCGCGACCGAAGGCACCCGCTGCAGTCCCTGGTGGACGGCATTGGCAAAGGTAAAGGTATGGTGCGCCGTATCCCAATCACGGAAGTCGTTATTTGAGCTGAACTGCGCAATCCGCAGCGCTGCGGCATAGGCCACGGTCTCGGCTAGGTCTGTCTCAGTTGCGCCCTGACGCAGGGCCGCTAGCAGGCTGTCCGCAATGGCGTGGGGGTCATTGGCCAGCAGCGTCGGCACCAGCGCCGCCCGCCCCGACCAGCTGCCTCGCTGCGGCTGTCCGGTTTCTAGCGCCGTTTCTAGCTGAGCGAAGGTCTGCGTTAGCAGCTCGACCAAATCAATTGGATGCCGCCATTCGTTCGACTCTTCCATGCGGGTGGCGTGAGCGTAGCCGCGTACCAGGCTGGTGAGCACCCAGTCAGCGTCTTGCCAGTCGGTAGCATCCAGCGCTTCTAGCGCCTTGTTGGTAAAGTCAAGTGTGTGTCCGCCGTCAATCAGGCGATGGTCGGTAGCGGCGGCAAACAGCATATCGGCCAGCGCCGTACGCGAGACCCCAGCCTGCACGGCCGAGACCAGACAGCGCTGCGCGCCCTGCGTGTCGCGCACTTCCACAAACTGACGGAACCAGGCTTTGAGCGTTGCCAGATCGGGAATGCTCGGCAGCGGCTGCACCAAAAAGCGAGGCGGCTCACCAGAACAGTCTCTAGCCACGGCGGAAAGACCGTGATACAAAGCTTTGGATCGATCAGCGGCGTCTAAGTAAGGCAGCAGGTTAAATAGGCTGGTGTGAATGGTGAGCCCGGTACTCCAGCCGGCTTGACGATAGCGTGCGCCAAAGCTCAGCCCAGTTTGAAATGGCTCTGAAACGGCTACGCCGCCGTCTAACAGTCCTAGCGCTGCCTTCGCCAGGATCAGCGAAATGCTCTGCTCTAAACCGTCCTGCAGCCGCTGACGCTGGTGCGCGACGGGGTCGGCTTTTTCAGCAATATCTACCCAGATTTCGCCCCGGTCTACCTTGACTGGAAAGGCGCGCCCGTCGTCTGCCCAAATGTCGAACGTGCCGCCGCTAGTGAGGTCAAAGCGAGCGTGATGCCAATGACAGGTGAGGATGCAGTTTTTGACGCTGCCCTGGTGTAGCGGAAAACCCATGTGCGGGCAGCGGTTATCAATGGCGTAGATTTGGCCGTTAGTTTTGACCAGCGCGATCGCCCGCCCTTCGGCCTTGACCAGCAGCGGTCGATCGGCATCTAAATCTTGCTCATGGGCGACGCGAACGTAGCGTTCTGTTGTTTTGGGTAAAGCTGCGGTCATGGCAGGTGTCTCCTAAGCGTGACACTGTTTGAACTTTTTGCCGCTGCCGCACCAGCAGGGCTGATTCCGCTTCGGCAGCAGCGGCGGCAGGCGCTTGCCATCGAAATAAAACCAGCGGCCGTTGGCTTTGACGAATCTAGAGCGCTCGTGCAGCTGACCGAGCTCTGGCGCTCGGTAGACAGCCATGAATTCAACCTGGCCAGTGGTATCTTGAGGTTGCCCCTTTTGCGTGCTGATGACTGTGAGGCTGACCCAGCTGGTCTCGTTGAGGGTCTGGTGCAGGCTCAGGCGCTCGTCGACCTGGCGCCTGTCGGGGTGATGGGTGGCTACCAGATAGTCGAGGTTGCCTTTACAGAATGCGGTGTAGCGCGATCGCATCAGGGCCTCAGCAGTGGGCGCAGCTGCCTGACCGCTCAGATAGGGCTCGCAGCAGACTGAATAGGGGGTAGCGCTACCGCAGGGACAGAGTTGACTCATGGGCTGGTGGTGTCGCCATCGTTTCGCTCTCGATCTGGCGCTCGACTGATCAAGATCATAGCTCAGGTCCGTCGCGGCCCGCCGCGCTGCTCAGGTTCGTCGTGGCCCGCCGCGCTACGGGTTAAGCTGCGATCGCAGCTGCTCTGCCAAAATAGCGGCCTGGGTACGATCTCGAAGATTCAGCCGACCTAGCAGATGCGTCACATGGTTTTTCACCGTGCCTTCTGAGAGATAGAGCGCCTGGGCAATCTCGCGATTGCTAGCGCCTTGCCCAATCAGCTGCAGCACTTCTTTCTCGCGCGGGGTGAGCTGCCAAAAGCCCTCTGGAATTTCTAAGTCGGTCGGGGCGGACGCAGGCGCTGAGAGCATTTTCTCAACAATGCCTGGGCCAAACTGGCTGTAGCCTTTAGCCACGGCGCGAATGGCGGCGGCTAGTTCTTCTGAAGGGGTGTCTTTGAGCAGATAGCCCTGAGCGCCCACCCGCAGGGCCTGAGCAATCAGCTCATCGTCATCAAACGTGGTCAGCACCAGAACTTGAATCTCGGGGTAGCGCTGCTTTAGCTGGCGGGTGGCGGCAATGCCATCCATCATCGGCATGCGTAAATCCATCAGCGCAACATCTGGCGGTCGGCCTGTCTGAGCCAAGGCTGCAACCAGCGCTAGCGCGGCTTTGCCATTTTCGGCATCGCCGACCACCTGCAGGTCGGCCTCTAGCTCTAGCAGCGCGCTTAGCCCCTGGCGAATAATGCTCTGATCGTCAACGAGAAGGATGTGAATCATCGGCGGCAATCGGTAGCGTGACCTGCAAATGGCTGCCCTGACCGGGCTGGCTGGTGAGCATAAACTGGCCGCCGGCGGCTTCAGCGCGCTCGCGCATGCCCTGCAGGCCGTAGCCGGTTGAGGTCTGTGCAGTGTCGAAGCCGCGCCCATCGTCGATTAGGCTCAGCGTTAGCGTATGCGCCTGACTAGTAATTTGCAACCGGGCTGCGGTCGCACCGGCGTGTTTGACTAGGTTGGTCAGCCCTTCTTGGGCAATCCGGTAGAGGGCTACGCGCAGCGGCTCCGGCAGCGGCTCCGGTATCTGCAGCTCGGTGGTCAGCTGCATCCCGGTTGCCTGTCGCACGTTTTCAGCTAGGGTGCTCACGGCCTCGGCGAGCGACTGCCCCTGCAGCGGGTTTCGGCGCAGCGTGGCGACCGACTGCCGCACGTCTTGCAGCGCTACCGAGCCCAGCCGCTTGGCTTCAGTCAGAAAGGCCTGCGATCGCGGCGGATCTTTCTGGCTCAGCTTCAGCGCGCCTTCTAGCTGAATATTCAAAGCCGTTAGCGAATGGCCGAGCGAATCGTGAATTTCGCGGGCAATGCGGCTGCGCTCTTGGGCCATTGCCAGCCGCTCGATTGCCTGAGCTGACTGCTTGAGCTGCAGATTGGTCTGCCTCAGATTTTCTTGACTCTGCCGCTCGGTGAGCAGCGCATTCACCAGCAGCAAAATAAACATCACAGCGATGCCAAAGAGGAAGATCAGGTTCAGCTGCACGTTGCTGAGTACGCCATGCAGCCGTCTGGCCGCGCGCGGCGGCAGATTTAGGCTAATCAGCTGAATGCGTACCTGCAGGGCCATCAAAAAGAGCAAAAATGAAAGTCCGGTGGTGACCACACGCCCCATCAAGCCGAACATAAAGCAGCTGCGGATCACCAGCACCAGGTACATAAAGGGAAATAGCCGACCGCTCGCCACGCCTAGCAGCGATGTCACACCAATCAGCAGCACCTGCAGCGCCGTATGGCCAATGCGGATCATCAACCGCCCGGTTGGCAGCGACAGCCCCAGCAGCCCAAACAAAAAAATGCCGCTCAGCGAGATTAGCGGAAACTGCGGCGGCGGTCGTAGGCCAACTGGCCCGACTAGGCTAGGCGGTGCGGGTGCCAAAAAGCCCATAATGGCGATCGCTAGCAGTGTCCATTCCAGATAGAGCAAAAACCGAAAGGGATGGTTCTGATACTGAATAGGACGATTCATCGCAAACCGGCTAGACGGGTGACTTTATTCTAAACGTTGCCCAGTCGGCGCTTCTGGCTTACGATTTGTCTGACGTTTCTAGCTGCCTCAGCTCAGACTGAGAGAAATCTTTGCCTAGCTGCTCTGGCAGGGCTTCATTCAGCGGACTTTCGCGTTCGTAGGTGCTTTTAGCAGTGGGCTTACGCTCAGGATTGTTTTCATTGTTTTGATTGGCGCTTTGAACAATGTCGCGAATCGGCTCACCGTAGTGCTCAACCGTTTTTTCTTCGCGAGCTTTGTCCATCTCTAAGTCAATGTTGTAGGCCAAAAGCGCTGTATCAAGCGGCGCTGCGATCGCACTTGGCATCGTCGCGATTAGCCCTGCAGCCAGTACACAAGCGGCTATCAGCCCGCGCCAGCGCTGCTGTGAGCTTAGCCAAGTCGCTATCTGAGATATTCTGATTCGCATAGTGAAGCTCTAACCCGTTAGAAATTAGCAAACATAAAAATCTATCCTGCAGTGAGGCAGCTGCCCTCTTGCAGGATAGATCTTAAGCGATAGCGGAAACGTCGCTCATAGGTTAGAAGTTGTCGGCCATGCCTACGAGCGCTAGAAGTTGATAAGGCCGCTTAGACAGCCAGATATTCTCGCACCGCGCCGCGATTTCGACGCAGGTTGCGCAGCGCCTGCTGCTGAATCTGACGTACCCGCTCTCGGCTAATGTTCAAGCGCGCACCAATCTTTGCCAGCGTCAGCCGCTTGCCGTCCGATAGCCCAAAGCGCAAGTTAATGACCTCGCGCTGCTGGTCGTTAAGGTTGTCCATCAACTTGTCAAGATCTTCGCTCAGCGAGCGCTTCATCGCATAGTCTTCTGGCGAAGGACCATCGTCTTCAAGCAGATCGCCTAGCTCAGAAGTCTGATCGTCGCCAATGCGCATATCGAGCGAGAGCGGCCGACGGGCGTAGTCGAGATATTTCCTGACCTCAGCTGTGGTCATCTCTAGCTCGGCAGCGATTTCAGAAACAGTGGCTCGACGGCCTAAAGACTGAGATAGCTGACGCTGCGTTTTCTTCAGCTTAGAAATTTTCTCGTTGATGTGAATCGGCAGACGAATCGTGCGGGACTGCTGCGCGATCGCCCGCGTGATTGCCTGACGAATCCACCAGTAGGCATAGGTTGAAAAGCGATAGCCCTTAGTCGGGTCAAACTTTTCGACGCCTCGGTCTAGCCCAACCGTGCCCTCTTGAATCAAATCGGCCATATCGAGATTGCGGCGCGCGTACTTCTTCGCAATCGACACCACCAGGCGCAGATTGGCCTCAATCATCTTGCGCTTGGCCTGCAGCCCGGCTCGAATGACAGCGTCTAGATCTTCTATGCTCACGTCAGCAGCTTTAGCCCAGGCCTGCTTGCTGATTTGCTTGTCGTCTTCGGCGTTTTCTGACAGCTCGGCCTTGAGCGACTCAAACTCTCGCCAGGCCTGTACTGCTTTGCCGTATCTAATTTCTTCTTCGTGCGTTAGTAGCGGAATGCGTCCAATTTCTTTAAGATAGGTACCAATAATGTCGGTTGAAGATTTCATTCAGTCCAGAGTGTTTCTACACCAGGCAGCTTAGAGCGGCTAGCGAGTGCTTACCATCAGCAGGGGGAAATGAATAATGGCTGGGGCTACCCTACTCAAACGCTGATAGCGCTTACTGAGAGCAACGACAGAAGCGCTGATGGAAGCAACTACCTGAATTACAATTATGGAGCATTTTGTAAAGATTCGCATCCTTCGAAAGCGGTAGATCGCTTAAATGGCTCTGCGTATGGGCTTTTCAAGCGCTGTTGAGAAAGTTTTACACAGAAAGTTTTACACAGAGTGAAGCCGTGCGGAATTGCGGCACTGACGCCTGTATTTCTTCTTTCTGTACCCTGCTCAAGGTAAAGGGCTAACTGCTATGAATCCTCGCTTTCTGCTGCGGCTGACCACGAGCTGTGCTGTCTATTTGCTGCTACTATCCTGCTTTGGCACTGTTTTGTGGATAGCTGATGAGGTTCTCGGCTGGGATATCTTGCCAGATGTTTGGAGCCTGCTGGTGCGAGCGCTGTTGATTGCCGGCGGCATTATCGCGTTTGTTTTAGTTGTGATCAGTCTGCTGCTGAGTCTGTCTTTGCTAGCTGAAGCCAGCGCTAGTCAAGCACAGCTGCCCAACTATGAAATCTCGCGACGATTTAAGCGACGATTTCGCAAAAGCCTGGTGGCAGGTGTGGTTGCGATCGCGCTAATCGTTGCAGGTCTGCAGATAACCGATCGCGTGCGACAGCAGGCTACAGCACAGGCAGTACGGGCCGAGTTTATAGAAACGCAGATCGAGATGAATCGCTCTCTTGCCCAGGTGGTTGAGCTATTCACCCCGCCGCTGCTAGACGCTATCGAAAGCAATACGCTAGCGGAGAAAGGACAGCTCGGTAATCTCAGTAAGCTATTCAGCGCCGTGCGCGCTTCGTTTCCTGACCGACCCCGCATGGTCTTACTCACGCCGGCTGCTCAGGCCCCTTACCAATATGCGCGCATCGATGCCGGCAGTATTCAAAGTAACGACCAAGGTCAGCTGAGACTGTCGCCTGTGCTCTATGCCAACTTTCCGTCTGAGCAAGAAGCTCAGGTCGTTCAGCAGCTTTTTGCGGGTCAGGTAATGCCGCTCGAAGCGTCGCTTTCTGGCAACGTTATCAACAATCAGCTGCCTAGCTCATGGGGCGTCTTGCAGCGCGATGGGCAAACCATTGCTATCGTGTATCTGCAAACCGACGCGAGCGAAATCCGCTATCCGCTTAGAAAAGAGCTGTACCACAGTGGGCCAGAGCAGCTGATTACTAATTGACTAGCGGCTTAGCCGCCTAAACCACGCCCTGACTCGTTTGCTCAATCAAATAGTCGACAATGGCCTGCCGATTGCCTGTCTCTTGATAAACGCGACGCTGGCGCTGAGCGCTGTTGCCCTCAGTCAGCAGCTTCTGCACCTGCTGGCTCACATAGTCCCAGTCGCCGTGCGCTGCTAACGCAGGGCGGATACAGTCAAGCAGCGCTTCGATTGACTGATGAGCGCTCACCGGCTGCACTGAAGCAAAATCAATCAGCTCGCCGCCGGTGCCGTAGCGGGCAGCCTGCCACATGGCTGCTTTCAGCAGTTCAGAGCGAACCTGAGGATAGGGCTTGTTGTCTTCAAAATCTTGGTAGCAAGTTTGGGCTAGCGATCGCACAATGCCAGCGAACATAACGGCCTCGTCAATCGTGGCACAGACATCGGCAATCCGAAACTCCACGGTGGGAAATCGCTCAGACAGGCGAATATCCCAGTAAATTTTAGTCGGGTCGTCGGTAATATCGGTGGCAAGCAGCTGGTCAATCAGCTCGCGATAGTCGCCATAGTTGCGAAAGTGAGGCGGTGGCCCGGCCGTGGGCAGACGACACCACAGCTCCATGCGATAGCTGTGATAGCCGGTATCGTGCCCCAGCCAAAAGGGCGAATTTGCCGTCAGTGACAGCAGCGTTGGCAGCCACAGCCGAGACCGGTTGATCACCTCGACGGCTGCTTCGCGATCGGCAATGCCGACATGCACGTGGCAGCCAAAAATAACCATCTCGCGAATCAGCTGCTGCAGCTCCTCATGCAGGTTGCGATAGCGGTCTTTTGGCGTCACCTTTTGGTTTTGCCAGCGCGAAAAGGGATGGGTGCCGGCCGCTACAATTGCCAGGCCGTGCTTTTGTGCCGCTGCGATCGCTGAATGCCTAGATTTCGTTAGTTCTTGACGAACCTCATCCAGCGTTTGGCAGACGCCAGTGGCAATTTCCACCTGGCAGCGATGCATCTCATACAGCAGCTCCGGCGGAGTAGGCTCGGTTGGTTCACCCTTGTGATTTGTCTTGATCAGCTTGCCTGACTTACTTGCCAGCTCTCGCGTGTGCGGATTGACAATCTGATATTCCTCTTCTACTCCGATGGTAAAAGCCGCTGCCTCTGACATGTTTAAGGCCTACTGTCTTCGTAAACTGTCTTGGTGAACTGTCTTGGTGAACTATCGTCGTGAATCGATTATCAATATCATATCGAGTTGATGCCAGTTGAACTGGCTTCAAAAGTTAGAAATCTAGGTCACAGCGTTTGCAAAATCAGCCTATGTCCCTTGTGATTCGCCCTGCTCAGCTCGCTGATGTCGAGCCGCTAACTGAGCTATATAACCGCTATATCTCAGAGACAACCATCACGTTTGATGTCGAGCCCTATACGGTTGAGCAGCGCCACTGCAGCTGGTTTGACCACTATCACAGCACCGGCCGCCATCGCCTATTCGTCGCCGAGCTCAATCGACGGGCGGTTGGCTATGCTACCAGCAGCCAGTTTCGTACCAAAGCCGCCTACGATACTTCGGTTGAAACCAGCGTCTACCTTCACCCTGATGCTCAAGGACAGTCCATCGGCACGCGCCTCTATGAGACGCTGTTTGCTGCCCTAGCCACTGAAGATGTCCATCGCGCCTATGCCGGCATCACCCTGCCTAACCCTAAATCAATCGCCCTGCACATTAAGTTTGGCTTCTACAGCGTGGGTCGCTACCGCGAAGTTGGCCGTAAGTTCGACCGCTATTGGGACGTTGAATGGTACGAGAAGAAACTGCCCTAGAGACTGTCTATTTTTCCTTTTGACAAGCTATTAATCCTTGCTTCCTGACTCCTCAGTCCTCGCCCCTCTCACCATCTCCTCCACTCCTACCACCGCGTATCCTCGCTGCTCTAAGGCTGGCAGTATTTGCTGCAGCACTTCAACCGTTCGCTGACCGCGATCGCGACTGCCATCGTGCAGCACAATCACATCGCCGGGCTGCACCTTGGTCAGAATAAACCAGGCGGCAAACTGCGCCGAGGGGATATGGGTGTCATAGGGAAAAACGGAGCCTAGCGCTAGTCGGTAGCCATGCTTTGCAGCAATATCGACCATCTCAGCGCTGTACCAGCCCATGCCGGGGCGCAGCCAGCGAGGTTTGGCATAGTCAATCAGGGCAGCTTCTGCCGCTAGCAGATCGGCCTCAAACTCAGCCGCTGACAGTCGAATGCTCGGCGCGTCTGCGGTCATGTGGTTGCCCAGCTCATGGCCGGCCGTAACCATCTTAGAGAGGGCTGCTTCATTACTGGCAAGGTGATCGCGAATGATAAAGAATGTCGCCTGAGCGTCATGCTGCGCTAGCACCGCCAATATCTGATCGGTGGTTTGCGGATGCGGGCCATCGTCAATCGTTAGGGCCACTCGTTGCTGCTCGGTCGGCACAAAGTAGAGCGCACCTGGCTTGGCCCAAGCTGCTAGCCGCAAAGCCCAGCGCGGCTGCCACAGCAGCGTCAAGGTGAGGATTGCAATGGCGATCGCAACCCCAACAATCTTCATGACCTGCGCTGAATCAGCAGCACCAGATTCTCTCGACCCACAACGTAAACCTTATCTTCTGGTAGAAATTCAGCATCCGGCTGCGTGGATCGGGCTCTCCAGAAGCTAGCCTGATAGCGTACGCGCCATTCGTGCCCTTGTTCTAACACATCTTCGATGACGGCTCGATGATCGAAGCGTTCTGAGATATAGGCCGGTACGCTGCGAGAAGACGCTGACAGAGCCGGCGTAAACCAGTGTGCAAAATTGAACATGGGGGCTACCTCATACGGTAAAACTTAACCCGCCGATGACGGCAGCGTCATCGACACTCAGACTAAAGCCAGCAGCAGCACGAGCGCGAGCGCGGCAACTAGCGTGCCAACGAAGCCGTCTCCGGCTGACTCAGAGAAGTCGCGCTGAAATTGACAGTTCAAACACTGATAGATATCACGGTTGCGCTGCACAATCGAGTGCTGATGGCAGCGCGGACATTCAAGCTGCTCTTGATAAGGCTGCGAAGATAGCATAAATCCTCTTTTAGACTGACTTTTTTTAGACTGACTAGATAGTTTAAATATATTCGAGGTTTTGGATTTAATCACCCAAAACCTATTTGCAGTTATGCTTCTTAATATACAGGTGTTTGGTTGACTTGCTCTGAGTGCGGCTAGAAGGTGCGCCATTCCCTATCCGGCCTGAGCAAATCCGCGCGCTGACCCGCGTCAGCGATCTAAAGCTTCAATAAAGTACCTGAAGGTTTAGGGATATTCTGTCCTAAAGTGTGTATAGTGTGCCTAATGCTCTGTAGCAGACCTCTGCAGCGAGGATCATCATGGCTCAACCAACCACTACGCCTAATCCGCTTGAGCTCGGTCGTGGCAAGCGACCCAAGCTCAATAACCAAACTGTCTCGATGCGCCTGTCGCAGTCTACTCGCGAAGCACTAGAGCTGATTGCAGAGAGCTATGGCTGTCTGTATGGGGGCAAACCTTGGATTGCCGGGCTGCTCGATAAGATTGGCTCTGGGCAGCTGACGGTTGTGCCCACTCCGCCTAAGCTGCCGGCCAAAGCCGCCCATTTTCAGTCAGAAGACGCCAAAGCGACGCATTTTGATCCCAAAGAAGCTGTTAAGCATCAAATTAGTCAGCGCCATTCCAACCATCATCGAAGTAAAAGGTAGCCTCCATTACAAACTGGGAGGAGAATGGTTTCTCGTATCTTTGCTTGCCTTGACACGCTTATAGATTTAGCTCTGAGTCCCGGCTGGAATGGGGACTACGATGATTTTGACCAGCGCAATGCGGGCACTGCTCAGCTGCGAGAGCTGATAGACTCCGATCGCGTCATTCTCTACATTCCGCCGGTTCTAGTGGCTAATATTCACCTCGCTGTTCAGACCTATGCTGGGGTTGCCGAGGCCAGTCAGGTGATTGAGCGCCTGTTAGAAATGGGCAACACGGCGTTAGGCATTGACTATGAGCGAGTCTTAGAGCAGGCCAATAAGCTGTTTGGTCGGCAGATGGAGCTGACTCTGTACGAGGCGGTTTTGCTTGTAGCCGCTGCTGCGCTCAAGGCTGATGCCATTGTTGTGCGTGCTCCTACGCTGTTTAGCGCGGCTGTCTATCCGCATCGGCAAAGCTGGTTTGAGTTTGATATTCCCATTCTGGGCGTCAAAGATATTCAAGAGCTAGAGTCTTTTCTCAGTCGCCCGACGCACGCCAACGGCAATTGGATCTATGCCTTCACACCGCAGGGGCGGGTGATTCGCCTACCCTATGGCGCTACCCCGGTCGATTTTGCCTATCGGGTGCATACGAAAATTGGCAACCGCTGCACGGCCGCTCGGGTGAATGGCTCTGAGGTGCCGCTCGATCAGGCGCTGCGACATCATGATGTGGTCGAAATTGTGAAAGGTCAAACGTCGCAGCCGAACCCTGAATGGCTGAGCTTTGTCGTGACGCGCACGGCTAAAAAGGCAATTCAGCGCGGTCTGAGAAACTTATGGAGCCAGCGCGGCTGGGTGATTGCCAACGAGGTTTTGAGCAAAAACGGTCGGATTCGACGGCATCAGCTGGAGTGGGCATCCAGAGAACTGCAGTGCAGCACCCAGGAGCTGATTCTCAAGCTAGGGGCTGACGAGATTCCGATAGAGAAAATTCAAACGCTGGTGCAGCAGGGCTGCTATTGGCAAGTTGAGGAAAAAGTCCTGTCTGCTGAAGGGAAAAGCGCTACACGGCAGCAGCCTTCTGGTTGGTGGCTAGCCTCCTGCTGCCATCCGCTGCCAGGCGATCCAATTGTTGGCGTCTTAGGGGGTCAAAATCGGCCGATTCGAGTGCACTGTGCGACCTGCGATAATCTACAGCGGGTGCCGGCGTCGCGCTGCTGTCAGGTGACGTGGGAATGTCAGCAGTGTGATATTCAGCTGCTAGTCGTCATGCAAGATCAGCCAGATATTGTCAGGCCCGTCCTCAATCGCCTAGTTGAGTATGATATGACGCCCAATCTGCGAAGCCTCAATATTGCCCCGGATGGAACGGTGCGTACCGCTATTAGCTTAGAGATTTCGTCTCGGCGCGACCTCAATCGCACCCTGCAGCAGATTGAAGCCATGCCTCAGGTGATGCAGGTGAAAGTCACGAAGCTAAGCCCGGTAGAACATCCTAAAGTACCGCCGTTTTCACTGACACCCCGGTTTTCGCAGCCCGCGTCGACCTAGAGACTCAGCTGCTAGACGACCCTACCCCCGGTAGCCAGTCCTGTATAGCGTCCCAAATCGTGCCTGGACCGATGCCAAAGAAGATTTGCAGCCCCAAAAGGATCAGGGCGACCAAAAAAGCTGTCTTCAGCGTGGCTCTAACGACTCGGATCAGCCACATGAAGACTAGGATCGAGACAACGATTGAGCCAACAATGACAACGAGTTCCACGGTGAATAGTTTGGTGGGAAGTACAGGGCGAGGATAGAGAAGATAGAGGGACTGATTTAGCTTAGGGAGACGGTGGCGGTAGTTGAGAGGGCGTCGCTGACGGTTTTAACTTCGGCTCTAGCCCAGCGATCGCACTGCAGAATATCGTCTAGGCTAGGCTGCTGAGTGAGGTCGCTACGGTGGCGATCGCACACTTGCTCAATCACCTGAGGAATATCTAAGAAGCGAATTTTTTCGTCGAGGAAGAGCGCCACCGCCTGCTCGTTGGCGGCATTGAGCACAGCGGTCATGGTGCCACCAGCGCGTCCGGCAGCGTAGGCCAGGTCCATGCAGGGATACTTGTCGTGGTTGGGATCGCGAAAGGTGAGGTCGCCGGCCTTGACCAGGTCCAAGGGCTCCCAGTTGGTGTAGATGCGCTCCGGCCAAGACAGAGCATAGAGCAGCGGCAGCCGCATGTCAGGCCAACCCAGCTGAGCCAAGACGGAAGTATCCTGCAGCTCAATCAGCGAGTGGATGATGCTTTGCGGGTGAATGACGATATCAATCTGGTCGTAGCCCATGCCGAACAGATAGTGGGCTTCAATCACCTCTAGCCCCTTGTTCATCAGCGTGGCAGAGTCTACGGTAATTTTGCGGCCCATCGACCAGTTGGGATGCTTCAGCGCGTCAGCGACGGTCACCTGCGGCAGCTTTTCCACCGGCCAGTCGCGAAAAGCACCGCCCGAAGCAGTCAGAATGATGCGGCGCAGGCCGCCCTCGGGTACGCCCTGCAGGCATTGAAAAATTGCTGAGTGCTCAGAGTCAGCCGGCAGCAGCTTGACACCGTGCTTTTCAACCAGTGGCAGCACCACCGGTCCACCAGCAATCAGGGTTTCTTTATTAGCCAGCGCAATATCTTTGCCGGCTTCGATGGCGGCCAGCGTGGGCAGCAGCCCGGCACAGCCTACAATGCCGGTAACGACCGCCTCAGCCTCGCCGTAGCGCGCCACTTCAACCACGCCGGCCTCCCCCGCTAAGATCTGCGGCTGCGGCTCAACATCGGCGATCGCAGCCTTGAACTCAGCCAGCTTGCCTTCATTACAGATTGCAACAATCTCAGGCTGAAACTGGCGCACCTGCTGGCCCAGCAGTGCCACGTTATTGCCAGCCGCAATCCCTACCAGGCGAAACTGATCGGGATGATGCTCAATAATATCGAGGGTTTGGGTGCCAATAGAGCCGGTAGAACCCAGTAACGTAATGGCTTTCACGGAAAGGTGCTCAGCTAAGGTACTGGGTTCACTATAAGTTTTTAGGGCCGTTTCACAAAGCGCTGCGGGAAGGGAATGACCTTGCGATCGCGGACCAGTCCGGAGGTCGCCACCCAGTCCCAGCAGACTCGTAGCGTCTGGCGCTGCAGCGTATTTAGCGGCACCTGCTCGCAGCGAAAGCGCGCTAACGCCTGGCTAATGACGGCAGCCTCGGGCGCCGGCAAACCGACCTGCTGCAGCCGCTCAAAATAGCGCTCTGACACCTGGCGTGTCTTTAGCAGCTGCTTATAGGGACTTAAATCTTCGCTTTGAGACACCGCTAGTTCCGGCCGAGCTCAGCACAGTTAATCACATTTTCTTGATGAGTCGTTTACGTCCGGAAAGTTCCTCAGCAATCCTGACAGTCAGCGACTGCGTCAGCTCAAGATCTGCAGCTATAAGACAGCTTAAAGATCAGCCTAGGCGGATTGTTAGAGCGGACGCTTAACGGCTCTGTACGCTAATGGTAATTGATTTAGACGACACCACGACGGCTGTGTCAGGAATCTGTCGTAAGTCCAAACAAAAGTGCGCCAATGGCAGCCAAGAAACGACCGACTTGGTGCGAAAGTCACCATAATTGAAGAAGCTATTTCCGGAGTCAACCCCCATGGAAGCTTTTTCGCCAACACCACCGAGCTGGGCTGACAATGCCGTCCATGCGCTGCAGTTTCGCTGCCCCAGCTGCCAGGCAGCCAGCGGCGAAGCCCAGGCCGTTTGGATTAACCGACGAGCGCCCGTCTACACGCACAATCACAAGCGCAAGTGGCAGGAGTTTTATCACTGCGGCTGCGGCGCTGCTTGGTGGGGCTGGAGTAGCGATCGCCCTCCTAACCCTTGGGAGGAAGACCTCGCTGAAGCTGGCCCGGTATGAGCATTCTGGTATTAGGCAGTCTGAATATGGATTTGGTCGGCCGGGTGGAGCGACTGCCGCAGCCGGGCGAAACGCTGCTGGGTGAAACGTTTGAGATGGTGCCTGGCGGCAAGGGGGCAAATCAGGCGGTGGCCGCTGCGCGGCTGGGCAGCCCCGTACAGATGATTGGTCGGGTAGGCAGCGATGCGTTTGGTCAGACGCTGCTCGACAGCCTGCAGCGCGATCGCGTCGTCATTGAAGGTGTGACGCTCGATAGCGAAACAGCTTCCGGGGTAGCGCTAATTGCGATCGCCGCGACTGGCGAAAACCAAATTATTGTGCTGCCCGGTGCGAACCGCTGCGTCGGTGAACCTGAGCTACAGCGTCTTTCGGGGCAGCTGCCGCAGGCACAGGTGCTGCTGCTGCAGTTTGAAGTGCCTCAGCCGGTGGTCGAGCAGGCTGCTGCGCTGGCTCACCAGGCCGGCGTGCAAGTCATTGTTGACCCAGCCCCGGCCCGTCAGCCAGCTTCGCCTAACTTTTTTCAGCAGATAGATATTCTCACCCCTAACCAGGTCGAAGCCACGCAGCTCTGCGGCTTTGAGGTTTGCGATCGCCGCTCGGCTGCGAAAGCCGCTAAGCATCTGCGCCAGCTTGGAGCCGCTACCGTGATTGTCAAGCTAGGGCATCAGGGCGCTGTGGTAGAGTCGGCTGATGCCCGGTTCGAGCAGCCCGCTTTCCCTGTCGCAGCGGTGGATACAGTCGCAGCCGGTGACGCTTTTAACGGCGGCCTTGCCGCTGCCCTAGTCGAAGGCCAAACGCTGCCACAGGCGGTCCGGTTTGCTAGCGCAGTCGCCGCACTTTGCGTCTCTCAGCCGGGCGCTCAGTCGGCCATGCCAGATCGTGCCGCCCTCGATGCGTTCCTCACAGCGCCCACCCGCTAATCCCCAATTTCCACGCCACAATCGCATGATTTCTCTGTCTCAGATTCATGTCACCTTTAACCCGGGCACGCCGCTGGCCAAGCCGGCGCTGCTGGGCCTAGAGTTAACCATTCCGGCCGGCCAGTTTGTCACAGTGATCGGCAGCAACGGTGCGGGCAAATCGACGCTGTTAAACATCATCAGCGGCGATATTCAGCCGCAGCGCGGCCAGATTATCATTGACCAGCAGCCGGTGACCGACTGGCCGGCCGCCCGCCGTGCCAAAGCGGTGGCGCGCGTGTTTCAAAATCCGCTGGCCGGGTCATGCGCTGAGCTGACGATTGAGGAAAACCTAGTTTTGGCGCTGCGGCGCGGCCAGCGACGCGGGCTCAGACCCGCCCTGAACCGATCGCTGCGCCAGCGGTTTCGAGACCGGCTAGCCAGCTTAGGGCTAGGTTTAGAAAGCCGCCTGCGCGATCGCATGGGCCTGCTCTCGGGCGGTCAGCGACAGGCTGTGAGCCTAGTGATGGCAACCCTCGCCCCGACCAAGATTTTGCTGCTAGATGAGCACACGGCGGCGCTCGATCCAAAAACTGCTGACTACATTTTGGAGCTGACCCAGCGGCTGATCGCCGAGCAGTCGCTAACGGCGCTGATGGTGACTCACAGCATGTCACAGGCGCTGGCGCTGGGCAATCGCCTGCTGATGCTGCACGCAGGAAGAATTGCCTTTGATGTCGGTGGGGCAGCGCGATCGCGGCTGCAGGTTAGCGATTTGCTAGATAAGTTTGCCGCTCAGAAGCAGCAGGTTGCCGACGACTCGCTGCTTCTGGGCTAATGCTGCGTCAGGCTTGGAAATTTTGGCCAGGGAAAAGGCCGCAATGTTTAGAAGCTGCCAGTATTTCATAGTATATTTAAGTAGTATACTTGTACTTAGCAGCAAAGGCTAAGCCGATGCGGAAACTCTTTGGCATTAATCTCGGTCGACTAGA
>JAAHIA010000170.1 GCA_010671975.1 Leptolyngbya sp. SIO4C1
TGGCTGGCATCTGCAGCTGGCGCTGAAGCTAAAAAAATCTGTCAGACTGTGAGAGATAATTACGCCGAAACTCGACAGACTACAGAACGTCAGTCTACCGGCTGGACTGTTCTTCTTTATGCTCAGATTTATAATCAGAACCATCTGATCAAATAGCTCGACTCAACTAAATCCATAAAAGACATGGCTCTAAGCTACGGCTTAGGCCTTTTTATTTGCGGAAATTAGGTCAAGCTCTGCATGAGTTGGCCGCTATCAAAACTTCCCTGAGACAGAAACATCAATAAAACACATGTTTTTTTGTCGCTCAATAAGTTTAGCTTATGGCAAGCATACAGAATACAGTTCCAATTTTTATGTATGAGTTAGTTTCTCTTTCTGCTTGTAGCATAGAATAAAGTACATGGTAGTTCAGATTTTCATTTACGAAATTCAATGTGACGCTGATAGATAAGCCTTCCCCTGCTGACTATCAAAGGCGGTGGTCTCCTAATTCCATAGGAATTTAGTTGTTGCTTCGTGGGTTCTGTTGAAGGAGGTATCCCTCACTTTTTCAAACTTTTTTGAGCTCACTGCGGCCCACTGGCGATCGCGGCAGGTTATCTGTGACCATCGCGGGTCTACCTAGATGCATGGAGCCAGGCAACCAAAATTCGATGCCGCGCTTGCCTGCCGTCCTGACCCCCAAATATCCGATTTAAGGAGGAATTACAAAGTGGATTTTTTGTCCGGTTTCTTAATGCGCTTCCTGACGCAGTTGCAGTCTCCGACACTGGGCTTTCTGATTGGTGGTATGGTCGTTGCTGCCGTCAATAGTCGCCTAGCAATTCCAGATGCGATCTACAAGTTCATCGTCTTCATGCTGCTGATTAAAGTTGGCCTGAGCGGCGGCATTGCAATCCGCAATGCCAATCTGGTAGAAATGCTGCTACCCGCGCTGTTCGCCGTGTTAGTGGGGGTCTTGATTGTATTCATCGGGCGCTATACATTGGCCAGGCTGCCGAATGTCAGAACCGTGGATGCCATTGCGACTGCGGGCTTGTTCGGTGCCGTAAGTGGCTCTACCCTCGCCGCTGCTCTGACGCTACTGGAAGAGCAAGGCATCGGATACGAGGCCTGGGCCGCCGCACTCTATCCTTTCATGGATATTCCAGCGCTCGTGACGGCGATTGTTTTGGCCAGCGTTTATACCAGCAAGCAGAGCGGTACCGCAGACGAGACTCTCAGCAAGCAGTCATATCGTAGCGAGCAGACATATCGCAGCAAGCAGGGCGGTACTGCAGTCCTCAGCAAGCCGAACATTATCGCCAGCGGGTATCCCAAGGACCAGAGTAACCCTGCAGACAAACGGGTCAAGATATGGCCCATTGTGAAGGACAGCCTTCAAGGCTCTGCCCTATCGGCACTGCTGCTTGGGATCGCGCTAGGTCTGCTAACCCGGCCGGAAAGTGTCTTTGAGAGCTTCTACGAGCCGCTCTTTCGCGGCCTACTTTCAATCCTCATGCTGGTCATGGGAATGGAGGCAGCCGCAAGGCTAGGCGAACTGCGCAAGGTGGCTCAGTGGTACGCCGTATATGCTTTGGTAGCACCGCTGCTACATGGGCTCATCGCCTTTGGTCTCGGCTGGATTGCCCATGTCACTACGGGATTCAGCCTTGGTGGTGTCGTGATCCTGGCCGTCATCGCCGCCTCCAGTTCAGACATCTCAGGGCCGCCCACGCTGCGAGCCGGTATCCCATCGGCCAATCCCTCCGCCTACATTGGTTCATCTACGGCCATCGGCACGCCGGTTGCACTTGCCCTAGGAATACCGCTCTACATTGCGCTTGCCCAGGCATTGATGGGTAGCTGATTCTGGATTGCGGTTTGCCGGTGCTCCCCTAGCCTGGTGACCAACGCGGTGGCGAGGTCAGTGCGATCGCGCTCAGTGCTGCCGTTTCCCTTTTTTATGTAGTTCAATAAATACACACGTAGAGAGGTAACTAAAATGACTCAGCAAGCCAGCAAGCTCGTGATCATTACAGAAAAGCTGCTGCTAAAAAAGATCGCCCAGATCATCGATGAGGCCGGAGCTACTGGCTATACGGTGATAGAAGCAGGCGGCAAAGGCAGCCGCAACGTGCGCTCGTCGGGACGACCCACCGTTAGTGACAGCTTCTCGAATATAAAGTTCGAGGTGCTCACCCCCAATCGAGATATGGCCGTGAAGATTTCGGATGAGGTCGCAGCGAAGTTTTTCGACGACTATTCAGGCATCGCCTATCTCTGTGATGTGATGGAGGTATTGCACGCGCACAAGTTCTGATTCAAAACCCAGCCGCTCAAATCAGAAAGTCGGGGTGATGTCTGTGTTTAACGAACCACTTCCAACAGCTGAGTTGGTGGCTGGCTTCGAGAAGCTAATTGGGCTGATGCATCTCAGGCAGGCCGTTGTTGAGTACGATGTGCAGCCGCAGGGCGTCACTGTCTAGCTGGGTCAAGCGGTCCAGGATGGGGCGCGCGGCTCTGGCCTGGTTAGGATTGATGAACAGCAGTAGCGTGTAGCCCGGAAAGCGCAGCAGCTCATAGAGGCGGACGACGCCCTGCTGGGCCGTCATGAAGCCCATGTCAGGAATGCGGGCACCCGCCATCGTGTCCCTATCCGTGCCGTAGCGAATGCCTAAGCCCGACAGGTTAAGGGTCAAGTTCTGCTGCACGGACGGCAGGGGAATCAACAGGCGGAAGAGCAATTCTCGCAGCGATCGCAAGAGGGGTTGCCGCAGCAGCAAACTCCGCAGCAAGAAATCGCTCGTGCGCAACACCTTTTCGCCAATGGCGTGGCGCTCACTGTGGTAGGTGTCTAGCAGCGCTTCGGGGGCATCGCCTTTCACCACAAAGGCCAATTTCCAGCCCAGTGGTGGCCATGGAGTTGCACATCGCCCAGAAAGGCTGTCCAGTCGTAAGAACGGCCCTCAAAAGGAATGTCTAGTGTTTTACGAACGATGCTGTGTGCGCCATCGGCCCCGACCAGATAGCGAGATTGCACCTCAGAAACGCTGCCGTCGCCGAAGGCGATCGTGCTGTGAACGCCGTCTCGGGTTTCATGAAAGCGGGTCAGCTCGCAATCGCGTTCGACGCGCACCCCCAGTTCACTCAGGCGACTTTCGAGAATGGCTTCCGTTTCGGCCTGGGGCAAAATAAGGCTGGCTACGCCGCTCAACGATGCGCACATCGACGTTGCGACGGGCCAGTTCAATGGCAGTGGTGAGGCCAGTGGGACCTGCACCGATCACTAAAACATCAGGATTGTGTGTCATGCTTGCTTTCCTTTTAATCAAACGTTCGTTTTACAAGCGCCACATGAAAACGGCATGGGGCGCTGGCTGAAATCAGCTGAGGAATCCGGCGGTGAGCTGTCAGATCTTTTACGCTGACCGCACAGCAAGATGTAGGCGGCAGGTACAAAGTACAGTGCCAGCAGGGAAGACCCGCCGATGCCGCCCGCGATCGCGATCGCCAGAGGTCGCCAGAAGGGATCACCGTCGGCCAGCAGGGGAATGAAGCCGGTCATCGTGGTCACGGTGGTGGTGACGACGTGGCGCGTGCATTTGATCAGCACCTGCTGTACCGCTTTTGGGTTGCCCTGGCTCGCTTCCGGGTCTTCGTTGAAGGCACTGAGCACCACAATCGAGTCGTTGATAGCGATGCCTACCAAGCCCATCGTGCCGACGATCGCCATAAAGCCCAGCAGTGAGCCAAAAATCTTCAGGGAGAACAGTGCCATGCCGATGGAGGCCACGGCCACCGCTGCGATAATGCCCGCCTGCCGAAAGGATCCCAGGGACAGCACCAGCGCCGTCAGCATAATCAGGCCCAGAATCGGCGCGTACAGCAGCAGATTGCCGACAGCGGTTTGACGCTCGGCGTATTCGCCGCCAAACTCATAGCGATAGCCGGGGGGCAATTCAAAGTTTTCCGCCGCCAGCTTTGCTTGCAGAGCCGTGAGCACGGTGTCGGGCAGCACACCAGTTGTGATAAACGCCTGTACGGTGTTCACCCGCTGCTCTTCGCGGCGGGCAATGCTGGCCAGCTGGGGCACTAAGTTAAATTCGCCCAGGGCAGAAGTGGGTCGAAAAGCCCGGTCTTGCGCCTGGTCGGGACGCAAATCGAGAGAGGCCAGGGCTTCCAGGCTGGCGCGATCGCGATTTGTTAGTCGCACCCGCACGGGCAGGTTCTCGGTCGATTCCAGAACCGCACCGCCCGTCACGCCTTCGGAATAGGCGGCGAGCTGCTGGGCGATTGCCGTATTGTTCAGTCCCGCCTGCTGCACCTGCTCGTTGTCTACCGTCAAGCCCAGCTTCGGGCGGCCCTCCGTCAGGTCGTCCCGCACCTGAATCACGTCGGGAATCGTGGTCATCATGGCCCGCACTTCCATACCCAGACGGCGCAGCTCGTTCAGGTCGGGGCCGTAGAGGCGCATTTCCACAGGCGCAGGGAAGGGCGGCCCCTGCTGGAATTTCTGCACAATCACTCGGGCGGCGGGCAGCAGTGCGTCCAGTTCGCCCTGCAGGTCTTGCACCAAGGCACCGACCCCATCTTCTGACTTGAGCTGCACCATGGCTTGGGCATAGTAGGGCTGGTTTTGGCGACTGCCGGTGAGATTGTAGTAAAACTTGGGCACGCTCTCGCCGACAAACCAGTGGACATCTTCCACATTCTCGTGGGCCAAAATCGCCTCTCGCGCCTGCATGACCTTAGCTTTAGTTTGCTCAATTGCGCTCTGGGAAGAAAATTCCACCTCGATGTGAAACTGGTCGCGATCCAACAGTGGGAAAAACTGATTGTCCAGGGTTTGGGCCAGGATGAAGCCCATCAGGGGAAGGGAGAGGGAAAGTGCGATCGCCAATCGGGGTCGAGCCACCACTCGCCCAATTGACCAGCGGTAGGGTTTGCCCAGCCGGGGTAGAGAAATGCCGTCATTCCACCAGGCGCCGGGTTGCATCAGGGTCATCACGATGAGATCGCGAATACCGGGTTTGGCGGGCACCGGTAGGGGCGCAGAGCCCTGCCCCCCCGCCGATTGCTGGCGGGAGACGATCTGTTCATATTTTTGACGGCTGTTGCCCAACAGGCGTCCGGCCAGGGCCGCAATCACGGTCAGAGAAATGACCAGCGATGAAATCAGCGACAGAATCACGCTCAGGGCAATAGAGCCGACGAACTCCCCTGCGCCGCCGGGTAATAAATAAATCGGCAAAAACGTCATCACCGTGGTCAGCGTTGAGGCAAACAGCGGCACCTGCAAATAGGTCACCGTCTTAGTCACCGCGTGCAGCGGCTCTTCCCCGTGCTGCATCTCCATCTGCACCTCGTCTACAACGACGATCGCGTTGTCGATCAGCAGACCCAGCGCGATAATCAATCCGGTGACGGACATCTGGTGAATAGGCACGCCAAACACACTCATCCAGCCAAACACGGCAAAGATGCTGAGTGGCAGGGCCGCCCCCACGGTAATCGCTGATTGCCAGCCCATCGAGACCAGGGTGACGCCGATGACCAGCGCCACGCCGATCAGCAGATTGAGTAGCAGGACGCTGATGCGATCTGCCACGTAGCCGCTCTGGTCAAAAATAATATCGAGGCTGACGCCGTTGGGGACGCGATCGCCAAACGCCTCAATTTCACTGCGCATGTCAGCGGCCCACTGGTCAATCCGCAACCCCGATTTCATCATCACGCCGACGACCACCGCAGGCTTACCGCTGACAATTGCCTGATCGGTGAGGGGAGAGCGCACGCCGCGATCAACGCTAGCAATGTCACTGAGTCGGGTGAACTGTCCGTCTCCGGTTTGAACGGGGATCTGGCGAATCTGCTCCAGGGTTTCTAGCTCGCTCTCCACCTCCATGGCGATAGTCTGGTCGGGACTGCGCAGCTGTCCGGCGCTGACTTTGGCATCGCTGAGGCTGACCTGATTCGCCAACTGCTGCGGCGACAGACCGACGCCCACCAGTTCTGCCGCGTCAATTTCTACCAAAATTTCTTCATCCGGACTGCCAAAAAATTCCACTTCTTCTGTGCCCTCCACGCCCCGCATGATCACCGCTAGCTCTTCGGCGTAGC
Source organism: Leptolyngbya sp. SIO4C1 (assembly GCA_010671975.1). Taxonomy (GTDB): domain Bacteria; phylum Cyanobacteriota; class Cyanobacteriia; order Phormidesmidales; family Phormidesmidaceae; genus SIO4C1. The sequence goes on from JAAHIA010000170.1 coordinate 6,106, forward strand.
GGCGCAGCACCGCGTAGTTGGGCGCATCTGGCAGAGTCCACGTGAGGGACGCAAGCAGGGTGTACGCCTTCATGTTGGTCTCTTCCAGCTCGGGTTCAGCGGCTCCGACTGGCAATCGGGCTGCCGCGTCATCCATCTCATCGCGCACTTTGGACCAGATGGGCTGGGCCTTTTCCACCGCGTCCACCAGCTCGACCGACACGCTGGAGAAACCGACGCGCGAAGTCGAAGACAGCACGTCAACTTCTTCGATTTCAGCAATTTCTTCTTCAAGCACGGTGGTGACCAGCGCTTCGACGCGCTCGGCACTCGCACCGGGAAAGGCGGTGGTGACCACAGCAGTGCGGGCGACCAGTTCTGGATCCTCCTGGCGGGGCAATCCCTGGTAGGACGAGAGTCCCCAGCCGAGGATCAGCACAATCGTTAGGATCAGTAATCGGATATTGGTAAAGAATGGGCGAACCATGGTGGGGTGATGAGGTGAGAGGGTGAGGGGATGAGGGGGTGGGGAAAGTCCTCTATTTTTGGCGTAAATGCAGATTTCAAGAACTAAGAACTAAGAACTAAGAACTAAAAACTAAGAACCTCTCCTCCGCTTCCCATTCCGAACTCCGAAACTTGATTCAGACGCACTTGCTGGCCGGGCACCAATCGGTGGACGCCGTTGGCGACAACGCGATCGCCCGTCTGCAATGTGCCGCGTACCAGGGCTCGGTTGCTTTCTTGATGCAAAATCTCGACGGATTGGGGCTGTATCTCAAAACGGTCTTCCCTGTCCTCGGTCGGCACGATTAAGTAGGCACTCCACAGGCCGCGAATGTCTTGGGTGAGGGCTGAGGTAGGTATCCAGATGCCTTCAGTGGGAACAGTTTCGGCAATTTCGGCTCGCACAGTCTGACCGGGATTGATGTGGGGAACTGCTGCCCGGTCGAGCTGCAGCACGACCACTTGGGTACGGGTTTCGGGATCGACTTCGGGGAGAACGGCGGTGACGGTTGCTTCGTAGCGATCGCCATTCAGCGTGACGGTTTGGGTATCGCCAGGCTGTAGCCGACTCACGGTGGTCGTCGGCATGCCAATACGGGCTTCGAGAGCCGCGTCTTCGACCAAACGAACGACCGACTGACCTGCGCCGACGACGGTCCCCTCATCCACTTTGCGAGAAGACACAATGCCGGCAAAGGGCGATCGCAGCGTGCTCTTCTGAATATTGACATCCACACCAGCGATGGCGGCGTCGAGCTGCTGCACCACCGCCTGCTGTGCTCGAATTTGCTCAGGGCGAGTGCCGTTGCGCAGTTCCTCCAATCGGCTCCGGGCTTCCTCTAATTGAGCCTGCAACGCGCCTTGGCCATAGGTAAACTCGTCCAACGTTTCTTTAGAAATCGCCCCCTGTTCGTAGAGAAACTCTCGCCGTTCTCTCTGAGTCCGCTGCAGCGCTAAGTCTTGCTCAAGTTGGCGAACGCTGGCTTCAGCCGCCGCGATGGCTTCGACGCGGGGTCCAGCTTCCAGTTCTGCTAATACTGCCAATGCTTGAGCTTGATCCGCTTCCAGCTGCTGGCGCTGGGTTTGCAAGTTACGGGTGTCAAGTTGGGCGAGGGGTGTGCCGGCAGTGACGAGATCGCCTTCCTGCACTAAGACGGTTTCCAGCTCGCCACTGCGCTCAAAGCCCAAATCGCTGGCGCGCAGCGCCGCCACTTCGCCCGTGTAAGTGCGCGTCGTCTCATAGCCATCAACGGCTTCGACCGTCAACGTTTCGACCGTCAACACCGTCGACTCATTGACTTCAATGGCTTCAGGGCTGACAAACTGCATTCTAACGACGGGAATGCCGATTAACAGGAGGAGAGCGATGGCTCCTGCGCCCATTGCCTTTTTCGGATGCTGACGGATTGACGCCAACACCTTTTTAGCCCGAAGACTATCGGTAGGCCGTGAGGGTGAGGAGTGAGAAGTCATAAAACCTCGACGAAATAACAACGCATCTCAAATAAGTTCAAACGTTTGCTTGATTTTTATTCTAGAAAGACCAGCCTGGGCAATCGCAGCCTAGGCAAAAGGCTAGCAAGGCACTGGATGGCAATTCTCAGGCTAAAATAAAATGGCGGCATACCGCCTGACACTCAAACAAGCGCTTGATAGTATTAAAACGTACGTTTGAAAAAACTGCAAGGCTCAGATACCTGTCAGTGCTTCATAAGTCTTGCTTCATAAGTTTTTGAAACTTTGAGGCTCAGGAAATCTTGCGTACTATGGAAATTGATCGGACGTTTGAACTGAATGACGACTGCCACTACGACTGACACCAAAACCCAAATCCTGGATGTTGCTGAACGCCTTATCGCCGAGAAAGGCTTTACCGGTACCACGCTCCGCAATATCGTGAGCGAGGCCGACGTTAACCTGGCTGCGGTTCACTATCACTTTGGCTCTAAGGAAGAATTGTTCCGCGCTATCGTCCGCCGCATTGCCGTGCCTTTAGTTGAGCGCCAGCTTGACATGCTCGAACAGCTCAGAAAAACAACCGATCCTCCTTCAGTCGAAGAATTGCTAACTGCCTTCCTGACGCCGCCGCTGGAATTGGTGATGGGCGACGAGCACTATCGAATCGTTCGAGCCCAGTTTATGGGGCGTTGCCGCGCCGAGCCAGAACCTGTTCAAAAGATTGCTCACGAAGAATTTAGTCCCAACGTAGAGCCATTCTTAGATGCCCTACAGCGATCGCTGCCCGACCAGTCGCGATCGCAACTTCTCTGGAAGCTAGATCTGGTCATTGCATCCCTGATTCGAGTACAGATTGGGGCGGGCAAACCTGGCGCTTTACTCGAAAGCCTGCAACCGCAAGATGTGCAGGCCACCATCCAAAAGCTTGTGGCCTTTTTAGCAGCAGGCATGCGGAGCTGACAGACCCAGACTTAGGCAGGCTACTCTCCATTTTCGTCTTCGCAATATTCCACCTCCAAAGCCGCATCCTGCAGCGAGGCAATCGGTATGTGCTTCACTTCGCGCTGCATTATGGGCATTCATCTGGGCATGGCTCCCCCAGCGCTGCTGTATCGCGAAGTATCCAAGGCGCGATCGCGTCGATTGCAGTTTGAGACGGGTATAGCATTGCCCATCGCACTATGAATCATGTTGAGTGTCCCGAAAAATGACCGTGTATCTGGAAACCGCGCAGACTGAGCCGCCGCCGCCTGAGCGCAGCGAAAGCTTTAGCCCCGGCTCCCAGATCGCGCCTCTCAGATGTAGTGCTAACCCTCCCCACAGCAGGCCACTTTCTAAGCCATGCTGGTAGGTAGCAGTTTCCCCTTTCGCCCTATGCTTTGGCCCACCATTATCGCTATAACGACTCTGATAGCGCTCGACATAGCCACATATGATCGCGCGTCTTCAGAGCCAGGTTGCGAATAGCGAGTCCTACCTACCGCCTTGACCGGTGCAGTCGGTCAGAATCTGTAGCCAGGAGTTATTGTCAAATGTGGTGTATCTAGCATCATCAGGCGACCTTCTGCAACGGGTCTAAATCAGTATCAGTCTCCTCAGCTCGAATACCATCTTTGAATGAGACACCTTCAATCACCTCGGCTAGA
>JAAHIA010000171.1 GCA_010671975.1 Leptolyngbya sp. SIO4C1
AGACCGATAGCGTTTGATGAGGGCACAACCGCACCAGAGATGATGTTGTTGCCGTACATCAGAGAGCCAGCGACCGGCTCACGGATGCCGTCGATGTCGACGGGAGGGGCGGCGATGAAGGCGATGACGAAGCAAGCAGTGGCTGCCAGCAGGGTAGGAATCATCAGCACGCCGAACCAGCCTACGTAGAGGCGGTTTTCGGTGCTAGTGACCCACTGACAGAACTGCTCCCACAAATTAGCGCTAGAGCGCTGTTGGAGAGTCGTAGTCATGATGGATTATTGCGTTGTAAAGGTACAGATGTATGAGAGCGATGAGGCGAGGGCGGCGTGAACCGCGTCTGGCTCATTGCTCACCCTCAATGTAACGAAATATTGCAGAAAATGCAAGGGAATTAACCGCTTTTTCAGCAATCTACGCACAGCGAGGGACCAAAGCACCGCCCCAAGGGGGTCGAAAGGCATAGAGAGCAGGCTTCTTCAACGCCTCTAAAGTGAAAATAAAGTGAGTAATCACTCCTGTTTGGTTTATTACGAAGGCGCTCTATTTGTTTTTTATCGGCGTATTTATATATACCGGCATTGTCGACATGCCTATCACTGGCATCACTCATGTTGGCGTCATTCAGCCTTTGCCCAAACAGCAAAAACTGACAGAGCATTTCGCGAAGCACTCTGTCAGACTGCTGAGCCTGAAAGCTTTCAGACTAAAAACTTATTTAGCAAATTGATCTAGCGAGTTTACCAACTAGACTTGACCACACCCGGCAGTAGCCCCTGATGTGCCATGTCCCGCAGCGCGTTGCGGCATAGGCCAAAATCGCGATAGTAGGCGTGCGGACGGCCTGTCAGCCAGCAGCGGTTGTGCAGGCGGGTCGGGGAGCTGTTGCGCGGCAACTGCTGAATTTTGCGATGAATTTCTAGCTTCTGTGCCTGATTTTCTGCCTGATCGAACGCCTCTAGCAGCGCCTTGCGCTTTTCGGCATACTTGGCAACCATTTTTTCGCGTTTGCGCTCGCGCGCAACCATGCTTTTCTTAGCCATTAAGCTTGCTCAGTCCTCTATTTGCTTTAGCCACGGTCTTTTATTCTAAAAGGAAAATGAGGGTTTGTAAATGTCGGGTTTATGGTGCCTTTATGGTGCAGCTATGAAAGCGGCTCGATGAGGTGAAGCTAGGAAATCTTAGCTGCTTTTGACTTGGTACGGGCGCTGGCTTTTGAGCTGGTTTTGTCCAGCTTTGATCCCGCTGTGCAGAGATCGGCTAGCTCACAGCGATCGCAGGCTGGCTTGCGCGCGTCGCACACGGCTCGCCCGTGATAGATCAGCCGAATCGACCAGTTTTCCCAGTCTGGCTGCGGCAGCAGCTTCATTAGATCTTGCTCAATCTTAAGCGGCGCATCGTGCTTAGTGAGCCCCAAACGATTGGTCAAGCGCTTAACGTGGGTATCCACCGTAACCCCGGCATTAATGCCAAAGGCATGTGCTAGCACCACGTTGGCGGTCTTGCGAGCTACCCCGGGCAGCCGCAGCAGGTCTGTCATTGACTGCGGAACTTCGCCCTCAAAGTCTGCCACAATCATCTGAGCGGTGGCCAAAATATTCTTCGCTTTATTGCGGTAGAAGCCAGTCGATCTGACTAGCTGCTCAAGCTCAGTCACGTCTGCGGCTGCCAGCGCATTGACGTCAGGAAAGCGGCCAAACAGGGTCGGGGTTACCTTGTTGACGCGCTCATCTGTACATTGCGCTGACAGCATGGTTGCTACCAGCAGCTGCAGCGGCGTCTCATAGTCGAGCGAGCAGGGTGCCTCTGGGTAAAGCCGCTTTAGCCGCGTCAAAATTTCTAGCGCTTTTTGCTTTTTAGTTAACCGACTCACTGCATTAGCTGCTGGAATACATCTAGCTGCGTCGTATCGCGCACGATCAAAAAGATGCCAAGCCCTAGCAGTAGAAACAGCCCGGTTTGCATCACGTTTTCTTGGATGCGCGTGGGCAAGGGCCGACCGCGAACGGCCTCAACCAGCAAAAAGGCCAGCTGACCGCCGTCTAGTGCCGGCAGCGGCAAAATATTGATAATCGCCAGGTTGATGCTAATGATGGCTGTGAAAGGAAACAGGCTGAGGGCGTTGTTCTGCGCTAGCCCCGCCCCTTGCTCGACAATTTTGACCGGTCCGCCCACCTGGCCTGCCATCTCTGAGAAGTTAGTGATCAGCATGGCAAAGCCCTGCACCGTGCGCACCAGCATATTCTGAAACTCGGCCGCTGCTAGGGTAAAGACTTCGATCGGGTTGTTGGCTCGACGGTAGTCAATCGTGCCGTTGGGCTGCAGTTGTACGCCAATCAGCGCCTTGCCATCGGGACCAGCTTCGGGCACCACCGTGACCTCTAGCTCTCGGTTCAGCCGGCGCAGCGTCAGGTCGACCGGCTCGCCGGGGCTGTTTTGAATCACGGCAATCAGATCTTTGACCGTGTCTTCATCGTTTTGCAGCGAGTTGCCGTTGACGGCCAGAATGATGTCGCCTGATTTAATCCCAGCTTCAGCAGCCGGGGAGCTATCAGAAATTACCTGCGGTACCAGGACACCGGGCTGCGGCACGAACGACTGCGGCACACCCACGCTGGCAAACTGGGTCACAAAGACGAGATAGGCAAACAGCAGATTGGCAATCACGCCGGCGCTAATCACAATTGCTCTGTCTAAGATGGGGCGATTGCTCAGCAGGTCAGGATCGTTCTCTGCAAACTTGCTATCGGGGTCATCGTCTGGAAACCCCACAAACCCGCCCAGCGGAATGGCGCGCAGCGCATATTCGGTTTGTGGCCCCTGATATTTCCATAGAATTGGGCCAAACCCAATCGAAAAGCGATTGACGTGGATGCCTTGCAAGCGAGCTGCCAAAAAATGACCAAGCTCATGCACAACAATCAAAAGGGCTAAAACTGCGATCGCGGCCAGTACGGACATAGCGACAAAAACGTTTGGGTGAGATGGGCAATCTTTACTATTCTACCGTTCTGACGAGACGAGGGTGGAGGACAACGAGTCTGAGCGCAGCGGATGGGGTGCGCTGAATCTATCCCTACGTGCTACAGCACCTCTCGTCCCAGGAACGGCTGCAAAACCTCTGGCACCTTAACGCTGCCATTCGGCTGGTAGTAAGTTTCTAGCAGTGCCGCCATGGTACGACCCACAGCAAGACCTGAGCCGTTGAGCGTGTGAACATACTGAGTGCCCTTTTGCCCGGGTTCCTTAAAGCGGATATCGGCGCGGCGGGCCTGGAAGTCTACGCAGTTGGAGCAGCTAGAAATTTCGCGATAGCAGCTAGCTGAGGGCATCCAGACTTCGAGGTCGTAGGTTTTGGTGGCAGAAAAGCCCAGATCGCCGGTGCAAAGCTCAAGGACGCGGTAGGGCAGCTTGAGCTGCTGTAGGATATCCTCAGCGTCTTTGACCAGCGCCTCTAGCGCCTCAAAAGAGGTCTCAGGATGAACGAACTGATACATCTCGACCTTATTGAACTGATGCAGGCGAATCAGTCCGCGCGTATCGCGACCGTAGCTGCCGGCCTCGCGACGAAAGCAGGGCGTGTAGGCACAATAGTGAACTGGCAGCGCCTCGGCTGAGAGAATTTCATCGCGATGCAGGTTGGTCAGCGGCACTTCAGCCGTGGGGGCTAGCCACAAATCGTCGCGATCGCACTTAAAGCTCTCTTCTGCAAACTTGGGCAGCTGCCCCGAGCCGGTCAGCGACGCCGTATTGACCAAAACTGGCGGCAAAATTTCGGTATAACCGGCCTGCGTATGGCGGCTGAGCATAAAGCTAATCAGCGCTCGTTCGAGCGCGGCTCCAGCGCCAATCAGCGTCACGAAGCGGCTCTGAGCAATCTTGACCGAGCGCTCAAAGTTCATGATGCCAAGCTGCTCGCCAATCTCATAGTGGGGCGTGCCGTCTTTGCAAATGTACTCATCGCCCCAGCGGCGCACTTCGACGTTTTCAGATTCATCTTTGCCAACCGGCGTTGAGGCGCTCGGTAAGTTGGGCAGCGTCAGCAGAATGTCTTGAATCTGCGCTTTGAGCGCTTTCTCTTTGGGCTCAAGCTCGCTCAGCTGCCGCTTGACCTGATTGCCTTCCTCACGCAGCGCCTTGACCTCCTCTCCCTTAGGATCAGCCCCGCCCCTGATCTTTTGACCGACGGCTTTGCCAATTTCATTGCTGCGCGCCTGCAGCTGCGATCGCTCACTCTCTAGCTCACGCTGCTGCGCGTCGAGCACCAGCAGCGGTTGCAGATCGTAGTCGCCCCGCTTTGAGAGCGCCGCAATCACCTGCCCCGAATGTTGTCGAATTTGCTTTAGATCCAGCACCGTTTTTCCTCAGCATGCCGCTCTGCCAGTAAATCAGAATAGCAGCAGACAGCTGTTTTCACGAAACCGGCCGACTGCTCAGCCAGCTCAGCTCCAAATTTTGTTAGCTAAAGGCTCATGCCGCCGCTGCTCGACCTGAGCCTAAACCCTTTGCAGCGCCATCGCTAGACGCTACATCACCTGCTCAATTTCAGCAATTTCAGGGATAAACTCGCGCAGGCGACGCTCAATCCCCATCCGCAAGGTCATGGCCGAGCTCGGGCAGGAGCCGCAGGCGCCCTGCAGTCGCAGCTTCACGATCGGGCCATCAATATCAACTAGCTCAACGTTGCCACCGTCGGCTAGCAGATAGGGGCGCAGCTCATCCAGCACTTTTTCAACGTTGTCTTCAGTGAGTGCAAGGGTTTCCATAGAGACCTCAATCCCAAAAAATAACGACTATTTCAATAGTAACTGGCACTGCAGCGGCAAACCTGTGCGGCTAACCCCACCTCGGCTCAGGCAATACTGCCGCGCTTGCGAGCTTCTTTAAAAGAAATGCCTACTTTCTGCAGACCCGCTTTAATCATTTGCTGCTCTAGAAGGGCAAAAAAACGACTGCGATCGCCGCCTCTCACCACGGCCTGATTGTGTGCTTCGGCCAGCGCCACCGGATAGCCGTAGCCTTTCTGCACCTGCATCAGCGTCAGACTTAGGGCCGAGTCTAAGAGCACCGGATCTTCGACCACCCACTGCGGCAGCTCCACCCGGGCAATTTCTGAACCTACGTGAACGTAGCAGAAATAGACGCTATGCTCGCCATACAGCTGCAAAATATCGGCAGAGCTTTTAAATAGCGGTCCTCGTTCACCCGGCTGCAGCAGCGTATTCCACAGCGTCACATCGCGCAGCGGCGAAAATACCTGACAGGGCGCTCCGTCCGTTTGGCCCTCGCAGTGGCTCAGGCAGTCCGGCTGATCGTAGATGCAGCTCTGCAGCCGCAAGAAATTTAGCGCTTCTCCGCTGCGCGACGCGCTCAAATAGCCCACCAGCGGCACCCGCACCTGTCTCAGCTGCTCCCAAGCCGCCAAAATTGGCTGCAAAATCTGATCTCGTGCTGCCGCCGGCAGCGGGTCTAGGAACCAGTAGATCAGCGAGCCGTCGGTCATGGCTAGGGTTGAATTTTGAATTTTGAACTTTGGACTTTGGAGTATGTTTTCTGCGCCGCGTCTCTCCTTCTCCGCGTCTCCCCTTCTCCGCGTTTCTCCCTCGCCCATCTCTCCTAGCATCACCGCCTCCGCTACCGTTCGCCGATAGCCCATCCATTCTTCGGTGCGAATGCCCCACTGCCGCGAGGCATAGAGGTCTTCGGGGCGGTAGATGACTTCTGGCAGACTATCTAATAGCGGGTAGCGGCTCTGACCGTAGTGCAGAATGACGCGGCCGACGTTGAGCAGATAGCAGTAGGCAATTTCGTGATGACTGGGGTTGATTTGGGAGCCGTCGGTGGCGAGCACCGTGTGGGCTTCGGGGGCGACACTGAGCGGACGGCGGGTGTCTAGCGGCTCGATCGGCTCAGCAGCGGTGAAGCCCATCTGCGAGCGATAGTCATACAGCTGCTCAACCAGCTGCGTCTGACGCGGTTGGGCCTGATGCAGCAGCGTTTTGGCAATCTCGACGCGGCGCTGAGCAGCCTCCGATTCTTTCGCCAAATGCTCGCTGATGCCCTGCATCTGAGCGGCTAATTTTGTCAAATCTAGCATCGCTGCCTGCGGCTGGAGCTTAGACCCAGCGCTCGAACTTTTGTACTATTTGCTCTAACGATAGCAGATGAATTCGCTCGTCTTCGCTGGCGGCGTGGCGATCGGTTTCGAGATTGTAGCCCCAGTCGGCTAGAAAAAGCGCAACCGACTCTAGCTCAGGCTGCGCCTTAACAGACTGCAGCGCCTTCAGCCGATCTTCAATAAACCAGAGCGTACTTGCTTCGGGATGCTTTTGCAGCAGCCGCGCCAGCGTTTCGGCCTTGGGGCGCTTGACTTCTTTGCCCAGAATAAAGGCTGGATCAATCTCGACGTTATTTTGAGCCAAAAGCTTTTGAATGAAGCGACCTTCCTTGGTGCTGACGATATAGGTGGGAATGGCTGCGATCGCGCTTTTGAGCGCCTTCAAAACGCCTGGGTAAAACCGATGCTGAGCCAGCCAGTTGTCCAAATCAGACTGAATCCAGCTGTCTCGAATGCTGTCTACGGCATTGGCGGCTGCAGCAGGGGCCAGCTGGGCCTCAGCCAGCAGCGGCTTGGCCATTTCAGGCCAATCAGCAATGATTTCTTCATCTGAGTGACCCGCTAGAATTGCCTGCAGCATGACGGGCATTTCCCACCCAGTTTCGATGACCGGACGCAGCTTATAGAAGCGGCTAGCGAGGCCGTTGGGCGGCTCTGTTTGATCCGGCTGATAAAGCTGGCAGTAGGTTCGCCAGGCTGTTTTAAAGTATTCAATCAGCCCGTCGCAGATTACACCATCAAAGTCAAATGCCAAAATATCTGGGGTGATCATCCTGTCTTGTCGCGCATCATCTCTAGCAGCTTAAAGGGCTGTGCGATTGAATACCACGGTTGCGATCGCAAAAACAAACCCTGTGCGACCGTTAGCATCGCACAGGGTAAACGGGGCAGAAACCCTGATTCCAAACCCCAGTTTTAACCTTATATCAAAAGTTATTGAAATATATCTGTAAGCATTGAAACTTATTGGAAGGTTTTTTAGCAAGGGGTTTGAGATACCGACTCTGAATTGAGAATTTCGGAAAATACTGAGGCTGTGCGTTGTCCTAGGCGAAGCTGCCGATTGAGAAGCTGATGATCAAAGAGACTGGGCGCAGGCCGCTAAAATAGGAAGGCTGAATGGCATAGATGGCATGAGTGCGGCAGTTGAGTTTTTAGACGAGTTTGAGGTGGTTGTGGTTGGCGCTGGGCATGCAGGCTGTGAGGCCGCGCTGGCATCGGCTCGGCTCGGCTGTCGAACGCTGCTGCTGACGCTGAATTTAGACAAAATTGCCTGGCAGCCCTGCAATCCGGCAGTGGGGGGACCGGCGAAATCGCAGCTGACGCACGAGGTCGATGCGCTCGGTGGCGAAATTGGCAAGATGGCCGACCGCACCTATCTGCAGAAGCGAGTGCTCAACAGCTCGCGCGGGCCGGCGGTGTGGGCGCTGCGGGCGCAGACCGATAAGCGCGAATATGCCGCTGTGATGAAAGCCATCGTCGAAAATCAGGAAAATCTGGTGCTGCGCGAAGGCATGGTCACCGACCTGATGCTGGGCGAAAACGACGAGGTGATTGGGGTTGAAACCTATTTTGGCGTCACCTTTGGCTGTAGAGCAGTGATTCTGACGACGGGCACGTTTCTAGGCGGCACCATTTGGGTCGGCAATAAGTCAATGGCGGCCGGACGGGCTGGTGAATTTGCGGCAATCGGGTTAACCGAAACGCTAAACCGGCTGGGCTTTGAAACCGGACGCCTCAAGACCGGCACGCCGGCCCGGGTCGATCGCCGTTCAATTAACTTTGACGTGCTAGAGCCGCAGCCGAGCGACCCAAACGTGCGCTGGTTTAGCTTTGACCCGGCGCTGTGGGTTGAGCGTGAGCCGATGGACTGTCACCTAACGCGCACCACGGCTGAGACGCACCGGATTATTCAAGAGAACTTGCACCTGTCGCCGGTCTATGGCGGCTGGGTGGAGGCCAAAGGACCGCGCTACTGCCCTAGCATTGAAGATAAGATTGTGCGCTTTGCCGACAAAGAGAGCCATCAGATCTTTCTCGAGCCCGAAGGGCGCACGATTCCTGAAATTTATGTGCAGGGCTTCTCAACCGGCCTGCCAGAGAAAATTCAGCTGGCGATGCTGCGCAGCCTGCCAGGGCTAGAGCACTGTGCCATGCTGCGGCCAGCCTATGCCGTAGAGTATGACTTTCTGCCAGCGACGCAGTGCTACCCTACGCTGATGACCAAAAAAATTGAAGGACTATTCTGCGCTGGGCAAATCAACGGCACCACCGGCTACGAAGAGGCGGCGGCTCAGGGGCTAGTTGCCGGCATCAACGCAGTGCAGTTTGTGCAAGGCAAAGAGGCGGTTATTTTCCCGAGAGAAGGCAGCTACGTGGGTACGCTGATTGACGATCTCTGCACCAAAGACCTGCGCGAGCCCTACCGCATGCTGACCTCGCGCTCAGAATATCGCCTGATTTTGCGCTCAGATAATGCCGACCAGCGCCTAACGCCGCTCGGTCGCGAGCTGGGCCTGATCGACGATCGCCGCTGGGCGCTCTATACCCACAAGCAGGCCAATATTGCAGCGGAAAAAGAGCGACTGCACGAGACTCGGGTAAAGGCGCATGAGCCGGTCGGCCAGCAAATTATGGCGGATACCAACCAGCGGATCAAAGATGCGATCACGCTAGCTGACCTGCTGCGACGACCTGGCTTTCACTATGTCAACTTAGACCAGTATGGGCTCGGCAATGCGGAGCTGGCGCGAGCTGAGAAAGAAGGTGCTGAGATTGACATTAAATATTCGGGCTACATTCAGCGGCAGATCAACCAGATTGAGCAGGTTTCTAAGCAAACCAATCGCAAGCTGCCGCAAAATCTCGACTATATGACCGTGGATACGCTCTCGAAAGAGGCCCGAGAAAAGCTGAACGCGGTGAAACCGCTGACGGTGGGCCAGGCCACTCGCATTGGCGGCGTCAACCCGGCCGATATTAATGCGCTACTGGTGTACTTAGAGGTGCGCGATCGCGCTGGAAATATAAGCAAGGCTGGGAAATAAAGGCCGTACTCTCAGCGATGACGACATCCTGCACTACCAGTGCATTGTGGCGGCCCTCAAAGAAACCATCACCCTGATGCAAAAAATTGGCGAAGCCATTCCGTCCTGGCCCATTGAGTGAGGGATAACGCCATGAAACCAGTTCTGCTTGACACCCTGAGCTCTGTACTCAAAACCCTCAAGCAGTACCTGCAAGCCCAGTATCAAGAGCGGCTTAATCAGGTTGTCCTCTTTCAGCCTATCTCAGCTCGTCTTGCAGCTGGGCTAACGCCGCATATTCTGGCTTCAGCTTTTCTAGCAATCGCTGATAGACCGGAATCACTTTTTGATAGCGCTCAACGTTTTCAGCAACTGGCTGGTGACAGTGCGTTGAGCCGACCATTTCGACGGCAGTGCTCAGATCAGAAATCTCTTCTAGCGCATAGAGCCCTAGAATAGCGGCCCCGAAGCACGAGCTTTCATAGCTCTCGGGCACCATTACCTCACGGTTAAAGATATCGG
>JAAHIA010000172.1 GCA_010671975.1 Leptolyngbya sp. SIO4C1
CGATATTTCTGGAAGCTGGTGGCCGATCCGGACGGCATCATTACTAGCTCCTATGACGTCAGCGGCGGTGGCTATTCTAAGCGGGTCACCTTCATCATCGACAAAAACGGCGTGATTGATAAGGTCTATGACCACGTCAAGACCGATACTCACGCCGCTGATATTTTGGCAGAGCTAGGGCTCAGCTAGGGCAGCTGAGAGATGAGGTTAATGGCTACGGGCGCTGCTATCAAAGCAATTAATCCCTGCAGCAGCGTCATCAGCCACCATCTACCAGAAATATCGTCGAGACGAAACTGGTTGAGCAGCTTTAAAAATTGCAGAAGAAATTTCATATTAGCGGGCTTGGCTATCTATAACTGAGCTAGATCTACTTGCAAAATTTTTCGCCAGGTTTGCAGACCCACAATGCCGTCGGGGGTGAGTCCGCTTTGGGCTTGAAAAGCAGCTACGGCCTGAGCTGATTGGGTGCCGTAGATCCCGTCGATAGGGCCGCTATAGCGACCAGTCTGCGCTAAGAACCGCTGGATGTCTGCCGTTGGCTCCCCCGTCGCGCCCAGCGCTAGGGTCGGCACCCCGTCAGTATTTCTGTAGTCCTCTAGGAAATCGCTAGCCGAAGCTGCAGCATAGCCAGAAGTCGGTAGCATGACTGTGATCGCGATCGCAGCAGCGAGATATCGAATCATAGCGTTCTCCTAAATTTCTATTGCTCGCGGTTAGTTCATAGCAGCCGCACTCAGCGGCTGCGGTAGCGGGGCTGGCAGCCTGCTTGTGCGTCGCTTCAGGTAGGAGCTGGCAATGACATCCATCCCTTCTTCAAGCGCTTGACGAATGGCTGGCTTTTGAGCAACCGCTGGCGCATATTGCTTCTTGGCCAATCGCGGATGGTGGGCAACCACATATATCTTACTGACTCGGTTTAAAACATAGTGAATCAGCTGCTGTCGCAGAGAGGGCAGCGCAAAGAGCTGACGGTAGGGATAAGGGGCGCAGGTTGCCAAAAGACGATTGGCTTCTTCTAATGTCGTACGCTCAGTCAAGTTAATCACGTAAGGCTTTGCAGAGCGCGCCGCTGCCATGACAAAGATTGAATGACTTTGATTGGCTGTTTTGGCAAGCATGGCTTTTATTCCATACGATAGAACAGATAGAGACCCCTTCCTGAAGTCGGTTTAGCTAAAGCACAGGCTTTCACCCGGACGCTTGCCTAAGCCGACGCTGAGGTCTCCGTTGCTATTCAACGTAGGGACTAAGTGTAAAAAACTCGATAAGGCTTTCGCCGCGCGTTCAAATGCGTAAGTCGCAAACCCTGAGCAGCTCTAGGGTTGACGCGCTCGCTCTATCAGAAGACTGATTTACGAGAGCCTTTGCCAGATGCTTTGATCGAAACTAGCCATACCGCCTGAGGAGTCATCGATGAGGCTGTTGCTGGTAGAAGACGATGAACGCATTGCCGATGCCCTAGCAGAAGACTTGAGCGATCAAAACTACGCTGTGGATGTCGTCTACGATGGTCAATCCGGCTGGGACTATGCCGAAGCAAACACCTACGATCTGATTCTGCTCGATGTGATGCTGCCTGAAGTTGACGGCATTACCCTGTGTCGTCGCTTGCGCAGCGCTGGCCTGCAGGCGCCAATTTTATTGCTCACGGCTCGGGATACGATTAGCGATCGCGTCGTTGGCCTCGATGCGGGCGCTGACGACTATCTGACCAAACCCTTCGATCTAGAAGAACTCTCGGCGCGAATTCGAGCGCTGCTGCGACGCGGTCCTGCGACTCGCCTGCCAGTTTTAACCTGGCAGCAGCTGCAGCTGGACCCCAGCCTTTGCCAGGTGAGCTACGGCCAGCAGTCAATTGACTTGAGCCCCAAAGAATACGGCTTACTAGAATTCTTTTTGCGCCATCCTCGCCGGGTTTTTAGCCGCGCGCAGCTGTTGGAGCATCTGTGGACGTTTGAAAACCTACCGGATGAAGCCACGGTCAAAGCCCATATTCGCGGTCTGCGGCAAAAGCTCGCCGCCGCTGGTGCGCCCAAAGACCTGATTGAAACGGTCTATGGCTTAGGCTATCGTCTCAAACAGCAGGAAAGTTAATGTTTCAAGGACTTCGCCAGCGGCTATTGCTCTATCAGCTCTGCGTCATGGCAGCGATTTTGGGCCTGTTTGGCCTCGGCGTTTATGCCTTCTTTAGTCGCAGCCTGTACCGCCAGCTCGATCAGAAGCTGATGACCCTGGCTCAGGCCGCCACCCCTTCTCTGCAGTCAGTCAGAACCGAGGGGGAAGACTATCTCGAAGATTTAGACGAGGTCCCCTGGCGCGACATTTTTAACCGCAATCAGCAAAGCCTGGAATGGTTTGATATTAAAGGCAATCGGCTGGCAATTCGAGGCGAGATTGATCTGTCTCTGCCGCCTCAGGTGGGGGCGCAAATGACCGCTGCTCATCCCCCCGTGCGAGCGTTCACAGTTTCTGTGTTTGAGCGTTCACCCAACAGCGTTGGCACGCCCGTATTGCGAGGATTTATCCGGGCTAGCCAAACCACGCAAGAGCTGCAGGCGGCGCAGCGACAGCTGCTGCTGGGGCTGGTTTTAGGCGGCAGTATGGGCTTGGGGCTCGTCGGCATCGGCGGGCTATGGCTGACTCAGATTTCGCTGCAGCCGGTAGAGCGTAGCTACCAGCAGCTCAAACAGTTTACGGCCGATGCGTCGCACGAGCTGCGCGGTCCGATCACGGCGATTACCACCTCTGTCGAGGTGATGCAAAAGCATCCCGAGCGCATTCATCCTAAAGATGTAAAGAAGCTGCAGGCCGTTGCTAGCGCCGCGCATCAGCTTCGGTCTCTAGCCGAGGATTTGCTGCTGCTGGCGCGCATGGATGCGGTGGGGCTGATGCGATCGCAGCCTTTAGAAATCCCCGTCGCCTTGAACCGCTGTCTGCAAGACGTGATCGATCTCTATGCAGAAACGGCTCGGGCCAAGGGGCTGTCGCTGTGCCTCCAGGCGCAGGCGACGGTTGCAGTGGCGGGTGACCCGGCCCAGTACGCTCGGCTGTTTTCAAACTTGGTGCAAAATGCGCTGCACTATACCCAGTCTGGCACCATCACCGTTAGCCTGTCGCAGGGTCAGCGCTACGCTCGGGTGCGCGTGGCCGATACCGGCATCGGCATTGCCGCAGCTGATTTACCTCATGTCTTTGATCGCTTTTGGCAAGCCGACAAAGCCCGCACGCGTCGCGCCGGGGGCAGCGGCCTGGGTTTAGCCATTGCCCGCGCCATTACTCAGCAGTATCGCGGCAAAATCTGGGTCACCAGCCAGCCTCAAGCGGGCAGCTGTTTTCACGTGCTGCTGCCGCTGGCCAAAGCCGATGAACAGCCCAAGGCGGCAGCGCAATCGAACGATCAGCAAGCGCTACAGGTAAGCAAAAGCTAAGAACCAGCTCAGGCGCTGAGCGGCCTAGGGCTGTAGATTAATCTGCCGCAGCGCCAGCAGCTCACCTTTAGGGTTAACATAGCCCCAACGCTGGCCAATCTGCACCCGCGCCAGCCCCTCTCGAAACGGACCCGCGTTGCTGTAGCGGGCCTCGATCACCGGCTCGCCGCTGCGATTGATATAGCCGTAAAGCCCGTCTATCTGTACGGCGGCTAGTCCTTCAGAAAAATCAGCTGCGTAGCTATATTGGGGCGAGATCGCTAGCTCGCCGGTCCTGTCTACAAAGCCCCACTTGCCGCCTGTGAGCACCACGGCCAGCCCTTCTGAAAAGTCGGCTGCAAAGTCGAACTGCGGCTCAATCGCATAGCTGCCATCCGGCTGAATATAGCCCCAGCGATCGTCTAGGCGCACGCGCGCCAGCGCATCGGCAAAGTTAAACGCACCGTCAAAGCGCGGCGCGATCGCAATCTCGCCTGCGGGATTCAAATAGCCGTGCTTGCCGTCAATCTGCACCATCGCCAGCGCGTGAGAAAATCGCCAGGCATCTTCATACTGCGCCGGGATTGCCAGCTCGCCGGCAGCATCGACAAAGCCATAGGTGCTGCCCACCTTGACCGTTGCTAGCCCTTCTGAAAAGCTAGTCGCCAGGTCGTACTGCGGCGCAATCTGCCACTGCCCAACCGGGTTGATGTAGCCATATTGGCCCGAGCCCGTCTGCGCGGCCGCCAGCCCTTCGGCAAAGGACTTGGCCTGGCGATACTGCACCTCAATCGCCCAGTCGCCCGTGCGGTCAAGATAGCCATAGTAGTCGCCTACCCGCGCCAGCGCCAGATTTTCAGAAAAGTCGGCGGCCACGCTAACGTTGGGGTCTTGCACCCGCACGGCCACATCGCCTGCCGAGTCGATATAGCCCCAGCGCTCACCCAGGCGCACTGCCGCGACGCCATCGGCAAAGTCAGCAGCGCCATCAAACAGCAGCGGCTCAGTCATGATGTTTACATTCTTTAACTTGGGCGTTACCGACTGTACCACTATTGGTATCGCCTGCGGCGACTGCGCCATGCGATCGCAGCCTGATAGAATTGCGATCGCGGCCAGTCCCAGCCCTGGTCCAATCTGCGACATCGGTTGCTCCCAAATATTTTCAGCGTAGCGAATGTGTTTAAGGGCTTCTATAACAATTCCTATCGATCGATTGCTATAGGTTAAGCATGACTCAGCGAATCCTGATTTTAGGCGGCAGCGGTCGCATTGGCCGCAGCGTGGCCGCTGATTTGTTAGCCCAAACGAACGCGGTGATGACGCTGACCGGACGTCGGGCACAGCCCAGCTTTACGCTGGCCGCGCGGCAGCAGTATCAGTCGCTCCACCTCGCCGATCGGCCGGCCGTGACCGCTGCGATCGCCGCGCACGATCTGATCATTCACTGCGCTGGGCCGTTTCGCAATCGCGACCTGGCCGTGCTCGACAGCTGCATCGCCCAGCGTCGGCCCTACGTAGATGTGGCCGATAGCCCCGACTACGTGCGTCAGGCGCTCACCTACCGCGCAGCGGCACAGGCCGCCGGCATTCCCTGCATTCTCGGCACCGGCGTCTTTCCCGGCATTTCTAACAGCCTGGTGCGGCAGGGCGTAGAGCAGCTAGACCAGGCCGAGGCCGCCCATTTGAGCTATCTAGTCGCCGGCTCGGGCGGGGCCGGCGTGACGGTGATGCGCACCACCTTTATCGAGCTGCAAACCCCGTTTCAAAGTAAAATCGACGGTCGCTGGCAGACCATTGCCCCCTATAGCGATCGCGAGGTGCTGACCTTTCCTGCGCCCTATAACACAGGTGCGGGCGTCTACTGGTTCAATACGGTCGAGGCGCTGACGCTGCCCCAGTCTTTTCCTCAGCTGCAGACGATTATTACCAAGTTTGGTTCGCTGCCCGACTATTACAATCGCCTCACCCACGCCATGACCAAGCTGCCCAAGGGCTGGCTGCTCAACCCCACCGTAATTGAAGCGCTCTCGCACATTAGCTACGCCATGACGCAGGTCAGCGATCGCATTAGCGGCACCGGCATCGCCATGCGCTTTGCTATCAGCGGTCGCAAAGCTAATGAGCCCAAGACCTATCTCGTCACCGCAACGCATCCCGATACGGCCCAGATTGCCGGCTACGGCACCGGCAGCGTGGCGCAGCTGCTGCTAGCGGGTGAGCTATCCAAGCCGGGCGTATGGCCGGTTGAGCAAAGCGTTGCGACCGCCCAGTTCGAGCAGGCAATGGCGCAACGAGGGATAGGGTTCAATCGCGAAATGCTTCGCCTATACTAACGACGGGGTTTTTGAACACGGGGGAGAGGACGTTGGCAACGCTGTACGTATCAGATTTAGACGGGACGCTGCTGACGCCACAGGCAGCGCTGTCGGCCTATACAAGAACGCAGATCGCCGCAATTGTGGCAGCAGGCATTCCGTTTGCAATTGCCACGTCGCGCAGCATCGACTCGGTACGGGCAATCTTGGGGCCGCTGTCGCTGTCGCTGCCGGTGATTGAGTTTAACGGAGCCTACGTCACCGATTTAGCAACCGGACAGCCAGCGGTGATCAACGCGATTGAGCCTGCGATCGCAGAAGACCTCTTTTCTCTAGCAGCGCTCACTCAGCTAGCGCCGATTGTGTCATCCTACTGCAGCGGCGCAAACTGCAACAGCTATACCCAGGTGACACATGCAGGACTGCAGTGGCTATCAAGAGACGTACAGCAGCGTAAAGGCAAGCCTTGGCGGCGGCTCAGCCGCTATCAAGAGATTCTCTCAGAGCCGATTGTCAGGCTAACGCTAGTCGATACTGAGCCCCGGCTGAGCGAGCTAGAGCAGCTGATCCACGAGCGCTATCCGGGTATCCTTGCCACGCATCTGTTTGAGAATCCTTACCAGCCAAACTGGTACTGGCTCACAGTCGAAGATCGGCGCGCCAACAAAGGCAGCGGCATTCGCGAAGTGCAGGCGCTGCGGGGGCTGCAAGACCATCAGATCACGGTGTTTGGCGACCACAACAACGACATTCCCATGTTTCAGATTGCCGATACGGCGCTGGCGATGGAGAACGCCACCGATCGGCTAAAGCAGCACGCAACCGAGGTGATTGGGCATCACAGTGCAGACAGCGTAGCCAAATACTTAAGTCAGGCCGTTGGCTAAGCTTATTGACAAGATTCTAGGAATTTTGTTACTTCCTTTTCAGCCAGCGCCCGCTGTTGCAGCGGGCTAACCTCTTACCTCACCCATTTAGGCACTGATCAAGGCTCTTTCGCGCTGGCTGCTGATCTCGCGCTGTGCTCTCCGCGGCTGAGCGCCGGACTGAGGGGTGGGGCAGCGTTCAAGTAGGTAGCTATCTAACAGCTGCCAGTTTTTTGGCGAGAGCAGCTGAGGCAAGACCTGACGCATCGCGTCGCCCTGCTCGCGCACCAGCCTCACCAGTCGCTCTAGCGCCACCAGTCTGAGCTGATGGTCAGACTCATTTAGCACGCGATCGAGACCGATGGCGAGCGTGTAGGGCGTCATTCTCTCTAAGCTCTGCACGGTCAGCGCCTTTAAGTCATCAGAGAGCTGAAAATATCGTGAAATCTTGATCAGCGGCAGCACCGCGTCGCTGCCAAACTTATGCAGCAGCTGAGCCAGCTGCTCGCGCGTCTGGGCAGACTGAGTGGTAATAAACAGATAGAACGAGAATCCTGTAAACTCTTCGAAATTCAAAACCTCTAAGCTTTCAGTTACGCCTTCAGCGCTGGCCAACTGGTAAATCGTTAATAAATCGTCACCTTGAAGCGAATGCTGAGCGTGCAATACAGCCAAACGATTGCTAGCAGAAGTTGTCATGGTGAAAAATTCCAGCTATGAACTGGCGGCAGCTTGGATAAATGGAATGCGGAATGTTTGCTCTATGCCAAAGCACTTACATCGTGAATTCGCTTTGCAGAGTCAAAACTGGGCAGTGCAGCCTTCCTTTAATTTGGCCGGGTCAGAAATCTATTAAAGTTGACCCTAAACTGGAATTTATTATTTCGGTCTGTAAATTTGAGATGCTAAGGCTTAACCTTTCTGGTCTTACACCCGTACATACTTTTTACAACGTTACAAACCGTATTGCAAGCTACAAATTGAAATTATTAAATATATTCATGAAAGTTCCCTGACATTCAGCGCAGATAGGCGTTAAAGCCAGCTTTACAGCAGCTTGCTTAACGAATTCTAGAGATTTTATAGACTAACGCTGACGGTAGGAAATGGATTTGCATAATAGCAAAGAGGCCCTGACGCAGGGCTGACGTTTGGCAGTTAGCGGATGTGGGTGATGCTCGATCAGGTAATTCCAGCTGCGCTACGGGCGATCGCAGCTATCGCCAAAGCGCCCGCCCAGCGCAGTCAACGCTATATCAAGACGCTCAAACAGTTTGAGTGGGACCCAGAGCATCCGCCGGCTGAGTTTAGCGCGGTGTATGCCTATACGCTGGTGGAATATGCCCTAGCCGATGAGTCGCCAAAGTCAGAAACCCTGCTGCAGCTGTTTGCCGAGCCTGAGATCAAGGCCGCGTTTCGGCAGGCGTTTGACCAGTGGCAAATGAATCCGCTAGCGGATGCGCTGGCGCATCGGCTTGACTGGCAAGCCTTTGGCAACGAGTGGAACTTTATCGGCAACGCGATTCGCGAGCAGAATATAGACGTTCAGCGAGAAGTGACCGTCTTCTTTGCAGCGTTCTTGGAGGTAGTGAAGCGAAGTCAAACTCCTAAAGAACAGATACATTCTATTTTACTGACAGAGCAGCAGCGTGATTTGCAGCAGCTAAGGTCAGAGTTAGCTCAAGTCGTGGACGTGGATCTGTTGGCTAAAGAGGTGGCTGAACAGATCTTAGATAAATCACAGGCAGCATCAACAACTCCAAAAGGAAAAGATTTTAGCGAGGATGTTGATATCTTCTCAATAAGTACTGACTGTCCTCCATTGTCATATGGCACTGAAAATATTAATAAAGGTAATAAAGATATAGCTAATAAAGAAGGATATGAATATTACATCTTTTTAAGCTATCGCAGATTTGGTGAATGGCCAAAATGGGTTCGAGATAAATTTATGCCCCTCTTTAAGCATTACTTGGGCGAAGAAATTGGACGCAATCCTAAGATTTTTGTTGATGTCGAATCGATTGATACAGGTGTTTCTTGGCCTAACAAGCTTGGAAGTGCTTTAGCTAAATCTTGTGTTCTGGTGCCATTGTTTTCAAGACAATATTTTTCTAGCGAATGGTGTCAGCTAGAACTCTCTAATATGCTAGCAAGAGAAAAAAAGTACGGATTTAATACACCTGAAAGACCTGAAAGACTTATCGTTCCTGCTAAGATTCATGACGGACATGATTTTCCTCACTTCATAAAGGATATTCAATGCGCATGTTTGGAAAAATGTTCTAACGTACGCATGGCCGAGGGGAGTCGAAGAGAAGAAGAGCTTGCAGAGCTTATTGAAAAATGGGTGCCAAATATTGCATCTGCTATTGAAAGAGCTCCTAGCTACAATGAAAATTGGCATCAATTAGCTGTCAATGAATTCATGGAGCTATTCAAAAAACATAAACCAAAATCAAAAAAGCTACCTAGGTTAAGTTAATCATGAGTCTAATAATAACTTTTTATTCCTTTAAAGGTGGTGTCGGTCGGACAATGGCACTAGCTAACATGGCTGTTTTAATAGCTCAAATGGGCTATAAAGTACTTATGGTTGATTGGGATCTAGAGGCACCCGGTCTTCCTCGCTATTTTGCTAATTATGAAATGAGTAATGGAGGGTTAGGCCTTTTAGATTTGTTAGAAGCAAAAATTTGTCAATCCCTAAAAAATATAAATTGGCAACGGTATATTTCTACTTTAAGCTTAGAAAAGAACAGAAAACTGCATCTAATGAGCAGTGGAGAGCCAACCCAAAACTACGCTGGAAGAGTTTTAGATTTTAATTGGGAGATATTTTTTGAAGAGTATGATGGTAGTAATTTTATAGAATATTTGCGAAATTTTTGGAAAGAAGAGTTTGATTTTGTTTTTGTTGATAGTCGCACTGGCATCACTGATTCAGGCGGAATTTGTACCATTCAGATTCCAGACGTCTTAGCAATTGTCTTTACTGCAAATTATCAAAGTTTATATGGCGCAAAGGAG